>JAFNWZ010000067.1 GCA_017379255.1 Akkermansia sp.
AATCCAAGATGCAACAAGGTAGGAAGAAGAATTTTGATTTCGGACAAAAATTCGGCGTATAGCACATTCATGATTTGAATATATAGAATCTTCTATTCAGGAAAGTATTTGTTTAGCTTAGGTCATGGTAACATATTTTTGAAATGAGCGCAACGATATTTTTGCTAATTTTCGGGGCATGAGAATGGCAACTCAAAAAGTTACGCAGATGACGGGTGTGAGATTAAAAAATGGTAGGTGTACATCCGACGAATATGAAGTTGCGCTTGTTGTTTCAATGTGTAATATTTCGGGTGTTCCTGATATACATTGGTATAGAAAGGATGAAGATAACACTTGGAGTCACAAGAGAGAGTGGAGTGTTGTTGTAACGGGAGTTTTCGAGCCATTAGCCGACCTGGTTAATGAGGATTATATCGAGTGTAATCGCTTCTGTGTAAAAAAGCCAGGAATAGATTTAGATGTATATTATCGGTAAATGTAATGAATATATCTCACAGATAGTGTAATAATCTATTCTTTAATTTGTGTTTAATTAATTTAACCATCAATGCTATCCGTATATAAGCATTGATGGTTAATTGATGTTGTCTGGATCTTGTTAATTAATTGTATTTGTTTTTTTTGTTTAATGTAAAGATAAAACATTTCCATGTTCCACCATGATTGATTGATGTTTAGCGCATTTGAAATAACATATTCTACAATGGCAGTTTCTTCCTGGGAATTTAGTTTTACGTGATTTGAAAATTCTTTATGATATTCGTAATTCGCTGGATATTGCCATGTTGCAACAGACCTTATCTTCAAAAGGTTTTGGTCATTATTCAATAAATCAAGCAGGTTTTCATATTTATCAGAGATGCATACATAATTATTCAAACAACGTCTTGTATAATTACATAGAATGTGAGCTGAATAGTAGTTCCTGTTATCGATTGCCTCTTTTTTTATGTATAGATAATCTTCGCCTGTTACTCTGATTGAGAGGTAACTTTTGCTTGGTAATGATATTTTTACCATTTCGGGAGCAAAAGGACTATAACCGCGGATTAGGTGCAGCAGCATTTGATATTTTTCGCACGATAGCCGAAAAAAGATATTTCCTTTTCTGATATATAAATTATCGTTAATATCTCTTAGAATTTCATAATTTATATTTTTTGAATTGGAAAAAATAACTTTGACTTGTATTAGCGGCTTCTGCTTTATAATATCAACAGGATCGTTTACTGGAGTAAGCAAATGTTCATATAAAAAAAATTGGCCAGCGTAAAATGCCATTTTTTTATCTTGAATATGGACAGTGTGTGAGTTTTTAGATAAAACAATGGAAGATACATTACTCAATGAATCGTGCTGAGATTTGGCTATTTGATTATTTGCATGTGTAATGTTAATAAGATTCAATATGAATAAGAAAAAAATCTTAATTTGCAAAGAAGTATGGTAATTTCGCATCTTTTGAAGTCAATTCACTTTTACGCTGCTTTTACGCACTCTCCGCTACACTGCCACAGGCATAGAACTGGCGTACACATATGGCAAACAGGAGACGGATTTCTTGCAGGCAGGAGGCGTTTCATGCATTGGGAGATAATCTCAAAACGCCATGAGCCTGTTCCTAAGTTTTCTTAATACAAAGCATTAAGATGTTTTTTAGCGCAGTTTGATGATGTAGCGGCCCATGGTCATGCCCATGGCATCTGCGGCGGGCATGGTTTTGCGGGCGTGCATGGCGCCCCAGGAATCGGTGTAGATGATGGTCTTTTTCTTAAGGTTGTAGCCGATGATGAGGCGGGCGTGGCCGCCGCGGCTCTGGGGCAGGGGGATTTCTTCCTGGTAGATGCCGACCATGACCAGCCAGACGACGGGTGAGCCGCTGTCAATGCTTTTCTTGATGTCTTTCAGCCACTTGTTCACCTGGTTGGCTTTGCCGGCTCTGGCTTTGCGGAGTAATGCTGCATCTGCCGTGCCGTAGACATCGCTGTACAGGCTCATGGTGGGTTTGTCTGCCTTCTTAGCCAGCTTGTTGTACGGTTCAATCACGGATTTGAGCGTGGCTGTGTAGTCTTCCAGCACAATGAACTTGGTGTGGAATTTCTTGCAGACTTTTTCCATGGCCAGTTCCATGCCGCGGGAGGTGGTGCCGCCTTCGCCGCTGTTGCACAGGTCGGCAAGGGTGTGCTGGTCCACCTTATCCATGCCATAGAAAGCGAAAATGCGGGCCAGGGTGGCAGGCATGCAATAGCCCTTTTCTCCCTGGTCCACCATGGGGACGCCCTTGAGCCAGACCGTGCCGTCATCTTCGGTGGTGATGGCGTTTCTCAGCTCGCCGCGGGAGATGTTGTCATTCGCGCCGCCTTTGCTGAGCTGTTTGGCGGTTGCAGCCATGTGCAGGCGGATGAATTCGCCCTGGAACTTCTTTTTCTTGCCGCTGGAATTGGCTTCCAGACGAATGATTCCGTTCTCCCATTTCCACTCCCATGTTTTGAGTTTAACTGCGGAATCACGGTTGCTGGCACTGCGGAATTTGGCTTTGGTGCCGGTGAGCTCATTAAGGGCATCCTGGGCTTCTGCGATGGTGTTGTTGAAATCTTCTTCATTGACGCTGCCGTTGTCACCCTTGTTGTAAAGCATGGCTTGCATGGAGACGGGGTTTTCGCCCTCCATGGTGACAATGGCCTCGCCCGTGGTCAGGGAGCCGAGGCTCAGGCCACTGGTGCGCAGGTGCTCCGGGTCAGGGCGGGAAACCATCGCACCCTGCAGGGAGGATTCCACCGGGGTTTTCCAGAAATTGCCGGAGGTGATACCGGCGCTGATGTCCTGGGCCATTGCGCTGAAGCCAAGGATGAGAAACAGGTGCAGAGTACGGCGGAACATGGTGGTGAAAGGGGGGGGAGAATCAGGGGGTGGGATTATCGGTGCCCAGGATGCCTTTGAGCCCGCCGCGGAACTGGCGGTAGTAATCCTGCTTGTCCATGATGACGGGCTCCTTGGTTTTGTGGCGGCGCGTTTCGATGTAGCCGCTTTCTGTGTCAGTTGTGTAGGGCTCGTAGTCTGTCAGGCTGAAGCTCTTGCTCCGGTCGTTGCGGGAGAGCCCTTCCAGCTGGGAGCGGTCGGTGCTGCTGGCGCCGGCGTAGCGCTGGTTGTGGCTGATGCCGTGGGTCTCATTCATGAAATCCGGCCGCAGTGCGGTGGAGTACATGGAATTGGTGGTTCTGGAAATGTCGCTTTTTCCGGTTTGGAATCGCTTGGCTTTGGCATCGTAGCTGCTGTCGCGCAGGCCGAGGCGGGAGCCGGTATCAAAGCTTCCCGTGGAAAAGGTCTTGTCGATTCTGCGGGCTTCATCCAGGTCGCGCTGGTAGGCGCTTACCTTGGAGGAGGTGGTCATCGGTACGCCGTCCTTGGTTTTCTGCTCGGAGAAGGCTGCATCGAAGCGTTTCTCGAACGTGGCCATGAGGTCTTTTTCTCCGCCGGGTTCATCGCTCA
>JAFNWZ010000009.1 GCA_017379255.1 Akkermansia sp.
GCCCCCATGTACAAGCTCGCCTTATCTATCTGCCTGTTGTTTATGAGCAATGTCGTGATGACCTTTGCCTGGTATGGTTTTTTGCGCAAACCGGGAGAGGCCAACAGCACGCCCATGTGGATGCTGGTGCTGATGAGCTGGGGGCTGGCGTTCCTTGAATACTGCTTCATGGTGCCGGCCAACCACCTGGGTCGCGCCTACGGTTTGTCGCTCGCGCAGCTCAAGATTATGCAGGAGGCGCTGACGCTGAGCATTTTTGTACCGTTCATGATTCTGTACATGGGAGAGCAGTGGAAGTGGGATTACCTGTGGGCTTTCCTGTGCGTGCTGGGCGCGGTGTTCTTTGTGAACCGGGAGGCGCTCATGGGCGCATAATGAGCCGCTCTCAACATTTAATAGCATTCCAGCTCAATATATACCAGATTCCGCTGACGGCACCAGGCAAAGCGTTTCAGGCAGCACGGCTTCAGCGCCTCATCGCGCCGCTCCTGCATCCGGGCATTCAGCTGCGCCAGCAGGGCAGCACTTTCCAGCGCTTCCAGAGAATCCTCCTCCGCGCTCACCTGAACCGGGCGGGCATCCGCTGCCGCAGCAAACCAATCCTCCACAGCAGGCACCTCAATCAGCCCGGTAAGCACCAGATAATTATCCGGGGTGGGAACCGTCCAGCGGTCATCAAACTTCGGTCGGGCGCGCCACTGCGCGCGTCTGATGCCACCGTCCAGCACCAGACGCCGTTGCAGCGGCTCCACATCGGTACGCAGCGGCGGCTCCGATTCCGGCCAGAGGAAAATCCCCATCAACAGCAGTACCAACAGCGCTGCAAAGCATCCCAGCTTCCTCATCCCTGTATCTCCTCGCACACGCGATACGCCTGTTCAATACCATAGAGGGGTAAATCCACCAGCGTGAATGTTCCACCGTCCTTACCGCTAGGAGGATGGCTGATCTGGAACGAAGCCATCGACACACGCAAGGCCAGCGGCACCTGCTGCTTGCGGCAGAAGGTCATCAGACTCTTCGCCTGGAGATTAATCTCTGCCTTCACCTCCACGGGCACAAAAGCAGCCCCGCAGCCGAAGGCAAAATCAATTTCGCAATCAGATTGGTGCGATGACCAGTAAAAAAGCTCGCGGGCATTCACAGCCCGCAACTGCTGCTGCACATACTGCTCCGCCAAAGCTCCCTTGAACTCTGTAAAAATAGCATTGCCCTCCACGATGGTCTTTGCCTGCAAATCAGCCATAGCACCCAGCAGTCCCACATCCACGAAGAACAGCTTGAACATCCTGTCGCGGTACGCGGCCGGAGGGAATGCAGGCTTACTCACACGCGATACGGTATGCACCAACCCGGCATCCACCAGCCATTGCAGAGCGTATTCCACATCCCGCATCCGCAGGCCGGGGGCTACATCCTTGCAGATAAACTTCTTGTTCTCGCGCGAAAGCTGCCCGGGTATGGAGTTCCACACCATCGAAATACGCGGAGCCACTTCAGCAGGAGCATGCTTCGTGAAATCACGCCGGTAGCCATCCAGCAGACTTTGATGCACCCGGCGCACCTCTGCAAAATTCCTGGTCTGCACAAAAGCAGCCACAGCTTCCGGCATGCCGCCCACAAAGTAGTACTGCTTCAGCAAATCTGCAAAACGGGAAGCAAACACCTTTACCAGATCCCAATCCCGGGACTCCAGGAGCTTCACCAGATTCCCCTGCCCCGAAGCCTCCAGAAATTCACAGAAGGTCATCGGGTAGAGATTCATCATATCCACCTTTCCCACCGGGAAACCAGTCCCCTCATGCACTTGCAATCCCAGCAGGGAACCTGCCGCCACGATGTGATATTCCCTTGCGTTTTCGCAAAAGTATTTCAGGGAAGTCAGCGCCTGCGGGCATTCCTGAATTTCGTCAAAAATAATCAGCGTTTCCCCGGGTGTCAGCTGGCGACCGGTTTCTGCCTGAATCAGAAGAAGCAGCCGCTGCACATCATACCCACCGGAGAAGGCAAGGCGCATATTCTCATTGCTGTCAAAACTGACAAATGCCACTTCCTTGTAATGCTTGCGACCAAACTCCTGCATGAGCCAGGTCTTACCAACCTGTCTCGCACCCATGATAAGGAGAGGCTTCCGCATCGGGCTGTTCTTCCACTCCAGCAGCTGTTGTTCTGCGTATCGCTTCATGGCATTTTTCTCCTCAGAAGCAAGCTATCACACTTTTCATTCATTATCAATACCAATTTGCAAAAACAGGACGACTTTTTACCTTTTCACCCACATTTCGCGGACGACTTTTTGCCTTTTCGCCCACATTTCGCGAACGACTTTTTATCTTTTCGCCCACATTTCGCGGACGACTTTTTGCCTTTCTGGCACAAAAAGAGAGGTCGGAGACAGCGTCTCCGACCTCTGAAAAGGATGAACAAAGCCCTTTAGCGGAACTTAAGCTCCTTCACCTTGGCAACGAGGGCGTCGAGCACCGACTTGTGCGCGGCATCCACCTCGGCGGCGGTGAGGGTCTTCTTCGCGTCGCGGTACAGGAAGGTGTAGGTCATGGCCTTGCGGTCAGCGGCAAGTTTCTCGCCCGTCGGGTCACAGAACACATCCTTGAGCGCGCAGGAAACCAGCAGCTTCTGTTTGGCGCCTTCGACCACCTTCATGATATCAGCATGGCGGGTGGCGGCGGGCACATCGAGCGAGGCATCGCGGCTGGAGCCGGGGAACTGGGGCAGGTCTGCTGCCTTGAAGGGAGCAGTAGCCACCTGCTGCAGCTTGCGGAG
Source organism: Akkermansia sp. (assembly GCA_017379255.1). Lineage (GTDB taxonomy): Bacteria > Verrucomicrobiota > Verrucomicrobiia > Verrucomicrobiales > Akkermansiaceae > Akkermansia. Next base: position 2,782 of record JAFNWZ010000009.1, read on the forward strand.
GTCCAGCTCGGCGTAGTAGCATTCCATGGGCAGGCCCAGGGCGCGGCACTTGGCCAGGGAAAGGCGGGCCACATAGCCGCAGGCCTGGTTGTTGATGGCGATATCAGCCCCCACGGCGGCGTTCTCACGCTGCTGCTTGGCGGGGGTGATGGCGATGGCGGCCTTGGGCACGAGGGTGTCCAGCACGGCGCGGAGGTGTTCGAAGTGCACCTCACCGGGCTTGGTGCAGGCCCAGCTGGCGGGGGTCAGCTTGCCGGCCATGAAGATACCCAGCACTTCGGTTTCGATATCCTTACCCTTGCCGCCGCCGGTGTTGCGGAACACGCGGCCGCATTCAAAGAAGCGCAGCACATCCATGCCCTGGTTGATGTTGCGGGCAGCCACGGAGATGAGGCCGGGAGCAAGAGAGGGACGCAGGGTGGAGTGGTCTTCCGAAATCGGCAGGGAGACGCGGATGATGTCGCCCTCCATGAGCGGTTTGATGGGCAGCGCGTTCTCTACGCTGGCGATGGTGGGGTCGATGCTTTCGGCAGCGATGAGCTTGAAGGTCTGCACCTCCCAGAAACCGGCACCGGCCAGTTTGCGGGAAAGGGCCATGCGGTAGTCGTGGGCGCGGTCCTGGGCGCTTTCCGGCACATAGATGGAAGTGCTGGTGGCGGGGATATTGTCGATACCGTACACGCGGACGATTTCTTCCAGCAGGTCGCAGCTGCGCTTAAGGTCAAGACGCCAGGGCGGGCAGTCCCATGTACCCTTCACGTCGACATCCTTGAGGCCCAGATTGCGGAGAATGCGGGCACCCTCCATGTGGGGCAGCGTGCCGTTGGTCATCACGTCGAGTTCCTTCCAGTCCAGCTTCACCTGGTCGAGGGCGTAGTAAATCTTGGCTTCGGTGCCCTGCTCCAGCACGGTGGCGCTGGTGGCCAGCTCTTCCGATACCAGGCAGGGAGCCTGGCCACCCACCAGCACCGGCTCGGCGGTACCGCCGCAGCACTCGAGGATGAGCTGGGTGGCGCGGGCGGCGGCGCGCAGGACATTCCAGGGGGAGGTGCCGCGCTCGAAACGGTAGGAGGAATCGGAGCCCAGCGCCAGGCGGCGGCTGGTGAAGCGGATGCTGCTGCGCAGGAACCAGGCAGATTCCAGAACAATGTCGGTGGTCTGTTCCGTCACGCCGGAATCCAGGCCGCCCATGACACCACCCAGGGCCAGGGCGGCGCCGCTGGCATCGGAGATGGCAACATCATCGCTCTTGAGCGTGTACTGCTCATTCATGAGGCTGGTGAACTGCTCGCCCTCAGCCGCGCGGCGGATGTTGAGCCCGCCGGTAATCTTGGCGGCATCAAAGGCATGCAGCGGGTGGCCCAGCTCAAAGAGGCAGTAGTTGGTGATGTCCACCACGTTGTTGATGGGGCGCAGGCCGATGGACACCAGGCGGTTGACCAGCCACTCGGGCGAGGGGCCAATCTTGACGCCGGAAATGCGGGTGGCGGTGTAAAGCGGGCAGAGCTCCGGAGCAGAAAGCGTGATAAAATCGCCAGCAGCCTTGGTCCGGGCAGCAGCGGCGGGAGCCTCGGCAGGGTCCTGCTTCAGGCTGCGTCCCGTGATGCCAGCCAGCTCGCGGGCCATGCCCCAATGGCTCAGCAGGTCGGGGCGGTTCGGGGTAATCTCCAGCTCGAAGATGGTGTCCGTCTCCACAAAGGAACGAACCGGCGTGCCGATGACATAGTCCTGCGGCAGAATCCAGAGGCCGTGTTCCTTATCAGGCAGGCCGAGTTCGGAGGCAGAGCAGAGCATGCCGCGGCTTTCGACACCGCGCAGCTTGCCGTCCTTGATTTCCCAGCCGCCGGGCAGCACCGCGCCGGGCAGCGCGCAGGGCACTTTGTCGCCCACGCTGTAATTCTGCGCACCGCAGACAATCTGGCGCAGGGAGCCCTCGCCAGCATCCACCATGCACACGTTGAGGTGGTCACTCCCCTCCACGGGGGTCTTTTCCATGACCTGGGCCACCACCACGAGGTCGGTGGTCACGCCGCGCTCCTGGATACCCTCTACCTCGATACCGGCAAAGGTGAGCATATCGGCCATTTCCTGGGTGCCAAGCCCTTCGAGGTCAATGTAGCTGGAAAGCCAATTCAGAGAAACATTCATGATTTTTCAGTTAAAAGGTTTGAATTTTATTGGAACTGGGCAAGGAAGCGGGCATCGTTTTCGATGAGGAGGCGGATATCGCGGATGCCCCAGCGAATCATGGCCAGGCGCTCCAGACCGATGCCGAAGGCAAAACCGGTGCAGCCGGCGTACTGGTTCTTGCCGGTAGCTTTGTCGATATTCTCGAACACAGCGGGGTTCACCATGCCGCAACCGGCAATCTCAATCCAGCGCGGGGCCTGCCCGGCTGCCTGCAGCAGCACATCAATCTCAAAGCTGGGTTCGGTGAAGGGGAAGAAGTGCGGGCGGAAACGCACGGCGGTTTCCTCACCGAAGAGGGCTTTCAGGAAATATTCCAGCGTGCCTTTCAGGTCGCCCACGCTCACTTCCTTGGCCACATACAGACCTTCAATCTGGTTGAAGGCGGAAAGGTGGGTGGCATCAATGGCATCGCGGCGGAAGGCCGAACCGGGGCAGATGATGCGGATGGGCGGGCATTCCTTCTCCATGACGCGGGCCTGCACGGTGCTGGTCTGCGTGCGCAGCAGCTTGCCGCTGTCGAAGTAGAAGGTATCTTTCTCGTTGCGGGCGGGGTGGTCATCCGGGGTGTTGAGCGCATCGAAGCAATGCCACTCGTCCTCAATCTCCGGGCCATCAGCCAGGGTGAATCCCATGCGGCGCAGCACGCGCACCGCTTCATCGCGCACAATGGAAATCGGGTGCAAGCCGCCGGCAGGCAGCGCAGCCCCGGGCATCGTAAAGTCCACCCCGGCCACGGCAGCGGCATCAATCTCCTGCTGCAGGGCGGCCTTGCGGTCTTCCAGCGCAGCGGTGATGGCAGCACGGGCTTCGTTCAGCAGCGCGCCCACGGCGGGTTTATCTTCCCTGGGCACATCGCGCATGCCCTGCTGCACCTGGGTGAGGGTACCTTTCTTGCCCAGGATGCCCACGCGGGCATCCTCCAGCGCCTTCATATCGGCAATGCCGGCTATGCGCGCCAGGGCGTCGGCTTGTACACTTGCAATCTGATTTTTCATAAGTTCGCGGGAAACTATACGCGCGTAGGCGGAATTGTCAAGCATTATGCGCCTTACAGACTGACAGCAGCGCCACGCAGCCCGGCGCATTTCTGCTAAACACCGGGCTTGCCAAAGAATGCGGAAAATGATAGAATACCCGCATGAAGCCGTTCGTAACCCTTTCCCTGCTGAGCATGACGCTGCTCACATCGTGCAGCGTTCTGGAGCGTCTTTCCACCCCGGGAGAATACACTCCGATTTACCTGGAAGAGCCCTCCCCGCTGGATCCCCCCGGCATGGATGCCATTCGCGCAGAGGCCCGCGCCAAATATGTGAAGGAAGGCCTGTACAAAGACGGCGAAACACTTGAAGTGCAGCAGGGCAAGGCATTCCTGTTCAACCGCAACCCGGATTACTACGAAGGCGCCAAAGGACGCATGATCCAGACAGCGAACGCCCGCATCATCTCCTGCGAGGGGCTGTACTATTTTGTGGAGCTGGATGACGGCTCCAAGGGGTTCCTCCGCGAAACAGACTTTGTCAACCCCGTCAAGCTGGTATCCAACTCCATCGAAAACCTGCTGCCGGAAGAAAGCTGGGACACCCCGGCCCCCATGGGTGGCGAGCAGCAAATCATCACCAGCACCAGTGGCCGCGCTGTGCTTGTGGTGAAGAAAACCTCCAAGAAGACGGATGAGTTCAACGCCCGCCGCCGCGAGCTGTTGAACAAACAGTCTGCTGACGACACCCTGCCCACCCCCACAGAAGAACTGCCGGAACCTGCAGGCAGCGCCGGGGAGTAATCAGCCTCCCCCCTGCCCGCTTTATGAGCCGCGCCTTTCCCCAGCTGGCAGACAGCTTCCTGCTGTTTCTGGCAGCAGAGCGCGGGCTGAGCGTCAATTACCGGCTCTCCGTCCAGCGCACGCTGGCGCGCTTTGCGGATTGGTGCGCAGAGCACCAGCACGCTCCGGCAGATGTGGATGAACCACTGCTGGCGGAATACCACCGCTGGCTGCGTGGTGAGTGCCAGCTGTCAGCCAGTTCCTGCCGGGTGGCTATGGTGCACCTGCGGCAGTTTTTCCGTTACCTGGCACGCGAAAAAGTGCTACCCACCAACCCAGCCGCCCTGCTGCAGTGTGGCCGCGCCGGGCGGGCCTTGCCCGAAACCCTGCAGGCAGAGAGCGTGAATACCCTGCTGCAGAGCATAGACCCCGCCGACCTGCCTTTCGGCGCACGCGACCGCGCCCTGCTGGAAATGCTCTACGGCAGCGGCCTGCGGGTGAGCGAGCTGGTGAACCTGCGCGCGGACCAGGTGGACTGGGAGGAAAATTTCCTGCGCATCACCGGCAAGGGAAACAAGACCCGCTATGTGCCCATGGGCGGAGTAGCGGCCAGAGCCCTGCGCAGTTACCTGGAACACGCCCGGCCTAAACTGATGCGCAATGGCCGCCGCGCGGGCGATATCCTCTTCCTTTCCAACCGAGGCGAAAAGCTTACCCGCGACCGCATCCGCCAGATTATCAAGGAACGGGCTCTTGCTGCCGGATTGCCGGAGAATGTGTACCCGCATATCATGCGGCATTCCTTTGCCACCCACCTGCTGGAGAATGGGGCAGATTTGCGCGTGATTCAGGACATGCTGGGGCACGCCAGCCTCTCCACCACCCAGGTCTACACCCATGTGGACCAGAAACGCCTGGTTTCCCTGCACCAGAACTTCCACCCCAGGGGCAGAAAAGCGTAAAGTGAAGTACGAGGTACGAAGTGGGAAGTACGAAGTAAAATACTTCCTGCGCTTGCGCGCAGCATGCCCCAGCATCCGCTGGGCCGACAAATAAAAACGGGCTCCCGGAAGGAAGCCCGTTTTTGAGATTTATGTTCCGGTAAGCTTTACCAGAAGAGGATGTAGAGAGCCACCGTAGCGGCAATCACAGCCCAGCCGAAGCCCTTGGCGCGGCCGGATGTCTTCATCTCGATGATGCCCTTGTCCTCCAGCACCACGGCTTCGCCACCCTTGATGTGGTTCACGATGGTGAGGACAAGACCCACCACGCACACCACGATGAGGGAGTAGCCCATGCGGTTGAGGAAGGAATCACCCGTGCAGCCAAGGAGGGTCACCCACTTGAAGGAGGCGTAGGCCACCGCACCGACGACAATGCCCAGCCAACCGAACACGCGGGGGCACTTGGGCACGAAGAAGCCGAACAGGAACACAGCCAGCACACCCGGGCTCAGGAAGCCCTGGAACTCCTGAATGAAGGTGAAGATACCTCCGAAGGCGGGGTTATCCAGGAAGGGGGCCACCACCGTGGCGATGACGGCGCACACGAGCACGGCCACCTTACCCACAGCCACCAGCTGGGTGCCGGAGGCGGGTTTGCCGGTGATGACTTCCTTGCCCTTGTTGTAGAGGTCCATGGTGAAGAGCGTGGAAGCGGAGTTCAGCATGGAAGCCAGGGAGCTTACCACAGCGCCGAACAGGGCAGCCAGCACGAACCATGCCCAGCCGGTACCCGGCAGCAGCTTGCGCAGCAGGGTGGCGAAAGCGTAGTCATACTGGTAGGCGGCCAGCGTGGTGGTCACGGTGTATTCGGCCACATTGCTGCGGGCTGCACCAGTGGCGGACTTATCGAGAGCCAGAATCTCCTCTGCCTTGGCAGTACGGCCGGCGATATCCTTGGCCGGAATGGCAGACAGCTCGGCAGCCTTGGCTTCGAGTGTGGGCACCATATCGGCAGCACCCACAACGGCCAGGTTCTTTTTGAGGTAGTCCACGGAGGAAGCAGCGGCATCCTCGCGCACCAGACGGCTGGCGGCGATGTCGTAAATCACCTTCTTACCGGTAGCTTCGGCAGCCTGCACGATAGCCACGGAGTTGGCATCAGCCTTGGCGGCCAGGTCACCGCGGTACAGGTTGTAGGCCAGAATGCCCGGAATAATCACCACGAAGGGAATGAGGAGCTTCAGGAAAGCTGCGAACACGATACCCAGCTGGCCTTCTTCAAGGCTCTTGGAAGCCAGGGTACGCTGCATGATGTACTGGTTGAGACCCCAGTAGAAGAAGTTGGGAATCCACAGACCCAGGAGGTACACCGTCCAGGGCATCACGGGGTCGGACTCCTCGCGCATCATGTGCAGCTTTCCGCCGATACCATTGGTAGCACCCTCCACATCACCGGCGTTGAGGTTCACCATGCGGCTCAGGCCGTCGCAGAACTGGGAACCGGTTGAAGCCAGGGCATCAGCGCTGGTGTTAGCGGTTGTCACAGCGGTGGCGACCACATTTTCCGGCACTTCGGGATAGGCACCCAGGGCCATGATGGCGAAGTAGGCCACCACGCCGCCGCCCACGATGAGGGCAGCACCCCAGATGAGGTCGGTCCAGGCGCAGGCCTTCAGACCACCCACATACACATACACCGTAGCAGCACCGGCAATGATGAGGCAGCCGGTGGTCACGGGCAGGTCAAAGTAAACGGATACCACGCTGGCACCGGCGTAAATCACCGCGGCGGTGGGCACACCCACCAGGATAAGCAGGTTCACCAGAGCCATGATGACACGGGCCACACCATTGTAACGCTCCTCCAGGAACTGGGGAATGGTGAACACGCCGCGCTTCAGCAGCATGGGCAGGAAGGTGAAGGCCACGATGACCAGCACAATGGCGGCAAGCCATTCGTAACCGGCAATGGCAAGACCCAGCCAGTCGGCAGACTGGCCGCTCATACCCACGAACTGCTCGGTGGAAATGTTGGCGGCGAGCAGGGAGAAGCCCACGAGCCACCAGCTCAGGCCACGACCAGCCAGGAAGTAGTCGGCAGCACCCTTCTCTTCCTTCTCCTCAGTGCTCTCGCCGGAGTCGCTGGATTTCCAGATACCCAGGCCGATAACACCTACTACAACCACGCAGAACACAATCATTTCCCAGAGGGGAAGTGCGTCCGGCGCCGCTGCGGCAGCAGCCGTGGCATCCTGTGCCAGGGCGGTGCCGCTCATGAGCGCCAGAGCGCCCAGCATTGTCAGCATTTGTTTCATAAGTTATTCAGTTAATCAGGCTTTGTAAAGAACACGGGCACCTTCGCCCGGACGGGTGATGAGGTAATCGGTCTCAATGCCCAGGGCATTGCGGTAAGCTTCAATCATTTCCTCGGCCACCTGCTGCACGGCGTCGCTCTTCACCAGAGCCACGATGCAGCCGCCGAAACCGCCACCCGTCATGCGGGCGCCATACACGGAGGCAGCAGAAGGAATGGTATCTGCCAGAGAAACGAGGGTATCCACCTCACCGCAGGACACTTCAAAATCATCTTTCAGGGAAGCATGGGAGGCGCGCATGGCCACACCGGCGGCGTCCCAGTCAGCCTTGCCCACAGCCTCGGCAAAAGCGGCTACGCGCAGGTTCTCGCCAATGACGTGGCGGGCGCGGCGGTAGCAGAGGTCGCCGAGTTCAGCCTTCTTCTCTTCCAGCATTTCGAGCGTAGCCTCGCGCAGGGAGGGCACCCCCAGAATGGTGCAGGCATCCTCGCAGTTCTTGCGGCGGGCAGCATAACCACCATCCGCAAGGGAATGCTTCACCGCGGAGTCGATGACCAGCACGCTCACGGCAGGGTCCACCATGGGGATAAGCTTGTAGGAGAGGTCCTTGCAGTCGAGCATGAGGGCGTGATCCTTACGGCCGTTGGCGGAAATGAACTGGTCCATGATGCCGCAGGGCACATTCACGAACTCATGCTCCGTAGCCTGGCCGATGAGGGCGCGTTCCGTGGGAGTGACGTCAACACCGCAGAGAGCGGCCAGCGCCGTGCAGGCGGAAACCTCAAACGCAGCACTGGAGGAAAGACCACCGCCGCGGGGCACGTTGGAATCAATCAGCATATCCACAGCAGGCACCTTGATGCCGCGGCGTTCCAGCATGCAGATGACACCACGCACATAATTACTCCAGAAGGGGTCACCGGGCTTGGTGACATCTGCCGGGTCAATCTCAATCATGGTTTCGCCCAGGGCGCCAATCCAGCGATGCTTGCCGGTCGGCGAGGGGGCAACCGCCACCACGTTGATATTGTTGAGAGCCATCGGCAGCACAAAGCCATTGTTGTAGTCGGTGTGTTCACCGATGAGGTTCACGCGGCCGGGAGAGGCTGCAATCACCTCAGGCTTGTGCCCGAAGTACTGTTCGAAGTACGGGGAAATCGTTTCTGCACTTATTTCGCGTTGCTCTAAGTCCATAGCGCAATATGTTTACCATAATGCACGCGCGATGTAAATGCAAAAGTAGGGGACAGAGCACCACAACTCTGAAAAAGAGTTGAATTTAAGAACAAAAAAAAGCCCTGCACCCCGGAGAGACGCAACCCGGGAGCAGGACTGATGAAAATCTACTGAAGCTGGACAGGACTTACTTCTTCTTGCAACCACCCTTCTTGCAAGTCTTCTTGGCCGGCACGGCAGACTTGAATACGGTGGAAGGCTTAAAGGAGAGAGTCTGAGAGGCTGCAATCTTCATGGCCTCACCGGTCTGCGGATTACGACCCGTGCGGGCAGCTCGGGTCTTCATCTCGAAAGTACCGAAGCCCACCAGTTGAACCTTATCGGTAGCAACGGCATCCTTGATAGCTCCGAGCACGGCGTTGAGAGCCGCCTCTGCACACTTCTTGGTTGCGCCTTCACCGAGTTTGGCCTGAATGCAGTCGATAAGCTGAGTCTTATTCATAGGCCCTCATGATAACACGCTCTTAACTCATTGCAAGATAAAAACGCACAAAATTACTTAAGATGGCAAAAAATTACCCGGCAGATAATCACCTGCCGGGCAAAACGCGACAAAAGGAACACTTTACCACTGATATCCGGCCATGGCTGCCTTCATCTCGCGCACAGCCTCCGTAAGCCCGGTAAAGATAGCGCGGCAAATGATGGTGTGGCCGATATTCAGCTCTGTCAGATGCGGCACGGCGGCCAGCTCTGCCAGATTCCCCACCTGGATACCATGCCCTGCATGCACCTCGGTTCCCAGTGAATGGGCCAGCTTTGCAGCCGCTACCAGGCGCGCGGTCTCCGCAGCGCGTTCCGCCCCCAGCGTATTGGCAAAGCGCCCGGTGTGCAGCTCTACCATGGGAGCACCCACAGCAGCGCTGGCGCGCACCTGCTCCTCTTCCGGGTCAATGAACATGCTCACCTTGCTGCCATTGGCCAGCAGAGCAGCCACCAGCGGGCGCAATTCCTCCAGATGACCGGCCACGTTGAGCCCACCCTCGGTGGTGATTTCCTCGCGGCGCTCCGGCACCAGGCACACGAAATCCGGCTTAAGGCGCAGCGCGAATTCCAGCATGGCCGGCGTGGCTCCCATTTCCAGATTCAGCGGCAGATTCACCTCGCGGCGCACGGCAAAGGCATCGGCATCCTGCATGTGGCGGCGGTCCTCGCGCACATGCAGGGTGATGGAATCAGCCCCACCGGCCTGAGCCGCGCGGGCAGCAGCCACAATATCGGGCTCCACATTGTGAGAATCCAGCATGGTGGCGTAGCGCGCCTGGCGGAGCGTAGCCACATGGTCAATGTTAACACCAAGATGCATAATGAAAAATGAGAGTTGAGAATGAATGTCCCTGTTGAAAAAAGAACCCCGGCCCTGCCGTCTGCAGAACCGGGGATACTGAAATCTGCTGCTTTAGTGCAGGAAGTGGCGGGCACCGGTGAATACCATGGCGATACCAGCGGCATCAGC
>JAFNWZ010000068.1 GCA_017379255.1 Akkermansia sp.
AGTTCCCTGCCCTTCTCAACCATTCGGTCGAGCACATCAGCATCAATATTCATTTTTCTTCTCCTTTCTGCCCAATCAGGCTCATCTTTCTGCCGCAATCCAGATGCCACCAGCAGGATAGGCACCTCTGTAAAAACCATCCTTATCCCTTCCCCTGGCAGAAAGTGGTGATACTGAAAAACCAGGGCGGTTCAGTCTTTCCTGATGGCATCTGCATTACGGCAGATTTTGTTATTAAGTAACAATCAGAGAGGAAATATTTCCTCATCACATAACGTTAGGAGAAAATGAGCCCTCTGCCTGAGTTCGTTGGCCTGCCAACGTGTTGCCGCACGCATACCGACAATCTCATCCGGCTCGGCATCCCGCCTGTGACGCCATATGAACTCAGCAGCCTTCCCCAGCTGACTTGCCGTATATAGAAGCCTGGCCGCTTTGCGGCAATTGGCTTTCTGCCGATTCCTCAGGTCTCTAATAGCACCCAAGTGAGCATCTTTATCAATCATTTTAGTCACCCCTTTTTCTGTTTCTTGCTGTCAATGAATGTTATGCTGCTCCCCTCTGCCTTGAACGACAGGCTGTGAAGCTTGCCATCTTTGGTTTGGTGTCCGTTGAGCAGGATGTAGGAATGTCTTTCCCTGCTCCGCTCTTTTGCCAGCCTGGCCCAGTATCTCAGGTCACCCTGATACTTTATAGGGTTATATTTTGAAAAGTTATTTACCCAATTAACAAGGACTTCCGCCCCGTTAATGGTTAAGCCCTGCATGTCGACCGTTGCCATACCTCACCTTCCTTTCCAGCGGTGTGTAGCCGCTGTGAGCCCCTACCGCTATGCTGGCTCCCAGCACACTGAATACAGTGTGTGCAGCCCTCAGCGTGGGCTCCATCTCCCCGTTTTCGTACTTGGCAACGGATGATAGGGGCAAGCCCGAGAGCCTGGCCAGCTGCCTCAAGGACAGTTTATTTCTTATGCGCTCCTGCCTCAGGAGCTCTGCAAATTTCATTTGCCTGTACTTCTCCTTCCTGTCCATTCATCCCCAAACCAGGAAACTATTCAGGCTATTGATGATGTGAATAATCACCGCAACATGAGCCGTAAATTCTCAAGCATAGAAGAACTCATGCAGGACTTAAATGCTTGAGGTAACTTGTTATAAGCCCCGGAAGGGGACGGAAACGCTGCTAGCAAGATATTTTGCAACATCAAATACCATATCAATCTGGCTAAAATTAACCTTGTTGGCAGCCAACACATCTACGATTTGGCGTGCTGCCGACTTCATGTTCAATCGCCCATCAGGACCAGCACAAGGCTCGTTGACTTCGTACTGGTCTATTTTTTTACCCCGAATATAAGAGACCAAATGCAGGAAATCGTTATATTCGGTGGTTAATTTGTTATCCATAATCTCTCCTTTCCGCCCGGCTGGGCTTTTTTATTTGCCGAAATAATCCCACAGAACCTTGAGTATCAACGCATTGGCTGACAGCCCCATAGCCTTCGCCCTATCCTTGATGGACGCCCGCAGGTCTTCCGGCAGGCGTATCATAAACTGAACAATCATCTCCTCCTCACCTCCTCTCAAGGCCATATTCATAATGAATATGCTATAATAGTCCGCTAGGACTATTATCCCGAACTGGTTTTTCTGCTAGTTCGGTCTTTTTTATTACGCCAAGTTTACTTTTATTGCTTGAGTAACTTTTAGTTGCTTTAAAAACATCAAAAAAGCCTATCTATTTTGCAATTAAGCAACTTAGCAATTTTGGGTAATAACTCTGCTCTAGGACAAGAAGCACCAGATTCCCACCGGCTAACAGCTTCACGGCTTATCCCTAAATGATTGGCTATATCCTCTTGCCTAAGCCCCTGCTTTATACGCAAAGCCTTAAACGCTTCTGTGTTCATAGTTTTTTCACCTCGCAATCACAGGTAACTTTAACTTACATCATAATTATAAGTAATTTTTAGTTACTTGTCAAGCGATAACGTAACTTAAAATTACATCTTTAAATGTAACTAAAAATTACCTATAATATACTTGTAAAATGTATTTTATAGGAGGTTTTTATCATGGGTATAGACGGAAAAAGATTAAGAGCTTTACGAGAAGAAAGAGGCTTATATTTACAAAATGTAGCTGATTACCTTGGAATAACAAGACAAGCATACATGAAATACGAAAGCGGAGAGACGAAAAATCCTCGACAAATTGAAAAACTTGCACGTTTTTTCAACGTAACTACTGATTACCTCTTAGGAAATGATAAAAATAATGACCTCCCACACCTCACCCCGCGCGATGAGCGCGACATCGCCAAGGACCTTGAGAAAATGCTGGCAGAACTCGACACCTCCGCTGCCTTCGGCGGCAACCTCACTCCCGATGGCGAAGACCTAGAACTCCTAAAATCCTCCCTCACCCAGGCCATGACGCTGGCCAAGCGCGTTGCCAAGCAGAAATTCACCCCGAAGAAGTACCGGAAGGAATGACTGCCAGAGAACTGTAAAGGCAAGACGACAGCACAAAAACCTGCTGGGGCTTTCTGGTTAAGCAAGGAGCGATTATTATGTTTTTCTTTTTTTATGATGAAGATATACAGCAGGGTGCATCTCTGTTTGATTCCATTAAGCATGTAAATGAGTATGGACAGGAATATTGGACTGCCAGAGAACTGTTTGCCGTCCTGGGATATAAACAATGGCGTGATTTTGAAAAGGTTATAGAGAAAGCTGTTCGGTCATGTAACACTAGTAATAACAAGGCTTCTTATCATTTTGCGCGAACACGCAAAACGATAGCTATGCCTAAAGGAGCTACCAAGGAAATACCCGATTATAGTCTTTCTCGCTATGCCTGTTATC
>JAFNWZ010000069.1 GCA_017379255.1 Akkermansia sp.
CTCGGCCACATAGACCCCCTTCTCCTTCGCCAATGCCGCCACCTCCCGGGCCTGGGCGGCGTTGAGGGTGAAGGCTTTTTCGCAGAGGACGCATCTGAGCCAGGCTGTGCGTCACGGAAATCACAATACGCCCCTCTTTCAGGCTCAACTGGTGCAGCAGCTCCACAATCTCCCGCTCCGAACGGGGATCCAGCCCGCTGGTTACCTCATCGCACAGCAGAATCCGGGGGCTGCTTACCAGCTCCATAGCCAGCGCAAGGCGGCGTTTCTGCCCACCCGAAAGCAGCTTAACCGGCCGGTCGGCAATCTCGCTCAGCCCGGTTTCCTCCAGCACATTATCAATGATGGCATCGAGCTCATCCTCGTCTGCATCCACCCGCAGACGGGCAGAACTTTCCACATTTTCATCCACCGTCAGCTCTTCATACGCAATACTGAACTGGGGTACATAACCGATTTCATGCGGTTCAAAATCTCCATCCTCTGCCAAATCCCGCCCTTCCCAGTAAAAAGCGCCTGAAGTTGTTTCCTTAATACCGGCAATAGCTTTAAGCAATGTGGTCTTACCACATCCGGATGGCCCCACAATGGCAGTAAAATGCCCGCGCGGAATACAGAAATTCACATCGCTGAGCAAAAACAAGCTCTCGCCATCATTTTCCACTTCCAGGCATATATTGCGTGCTTCCAGCATAAAATATCAGTAACAGTTTCAGATTAACACAATAATCCGGCCATTGCAAGCCACATCCAAACTAATTGCGCACATGCACAAACAACAAGCGTTCCAGAATCTTCTGCAACCGGGCATCTCCATAGCACCCCGCCTGGAGCAAGGATTCAGCCTGCGTACGCAAGGGCGGCGTAAGTGCGGAGTACATCGAACGCATCTGCTCCACTGCACCGGAAGCGCCGTCCGGGTCATCGTATCTGTAAAGCCGTATGCGTTCCGTCAGTTCCTGGTAGCGTTTGTTTTCGGAAAGCAATTCAGCCTGCACAGCGGATGCCGTTTCCGCATCCTTCACCCTGGTCAAGGCCCGGCCAACCCGCAACATCAGCTCCCGCTGTTCCTCCGTTGCACGGCGAATCCGGATATCTGTGTCGGCGTGTTTCTGTTCATCATCACTATACCCCAGCTTCAGATAAGCGTGCAGCTCAGGGGAATCCGGCACATACGGCAGAAGGCGCACCCGCTCATACACCTGCATATGGCGTTCCTGCTGTTCCAGCGTTTTCAAGCGGAATTCACTGATTAATTCCGCAAAACCATCAATCCCTGAAAAACCATACCCCAGTTCACTCAACCGGGTCTGCAGCGCTGCCCGCATGGCGTCAATCTCCCGGCGGGCATCCTGATTTGCCTGAACCAGCTGTTCCACAGCGGCAGTTCGCTTTTCCGCATCATTGATATTCTCCAACGAGCAGACCCGCTCATACAATGCATCATTATAGGCCACGGAACGCTCCAGGATTTCACGCAGCGCGGCGTGTTCGGGAGTTTCATCCGATTCAGCGGATTGCTCAGGTTTAGCGGGCACAGAAACTCGGCGGCGCCGCCGCTGCCCCAACACCACTCCTGCCGCACCAGCCAATAACAAGCCGGCTACCAATCCTGCTACACTCTTTCCTTTCATATTGCACCTATCATGCAGTTCACAGCTGCAAAACCGCATCAGTCTAGCCTATACGGCGCGGCAGCGTCAAGCGTATTTTTAACATTTCAAACAGAAAAGCCTGCATACGCAAGGCATGCAGGCTTTTCTGTAATGTTCCGTTCGCGAAACGCGGCGCTATTAGCGGGAGTAAAGCTCCACGATAAGCTGCACGTTCACGATGGGGGCAATCTCCTCAACGGAGGGGATGCGGGTCACCTTGCCGCTGAGCTTGGCGGTGTCAACCTCCAGCCAGTCGGGGGTGGTAGCGCTGGCGGCAAGCTCAACGAAGCGGTTGGCCAGAGCCTGGGAGCGAGCCTTGGCAGCAACGCTGATAACGTCGCCGGGCTTGCAGCAGTAGGAAGCGATGTTCACCTTCTTGCCATTCACGGTCACATGACCGTGGGACACCATCTGACGGGCAGCGGCGCGGGTGGTGGCAAAGTTGAGACGGTAGATGATGTTGTCGAGGCGGGTCTCCAGAAGCTGCAGGAGGATATCGCCAGTCACGCCGCGGCGGCGGGAGGCTTCCTCGTAGTACTTGCGGAACTGACCTTCGAGCACGCCGTACATGAAGCGGAGCTTCTGCTTTTCGGCAAGCATGATACCGTAGTCAGACTTCTTCTTGCGGCCGGCGCGGGCACCGTGCTGACCCGGAGGGAACGGACGGCGGGCAAAAGCCTTGGAGGCACCGAAGAGCTCAACGCCGAAACGGCGGCTGATCTTGGCGGTAGGACCTGTGTAACGAGCCATAATGTTCTGTTATCTTTCTTGGTTTTAGTTAAACGATTAGGCGCGACGAGCCTTGGGAGGACGGCAACCGTTGTGGGGGATGGGGGTCACATCAGCGATGGAGGAGATCTCCAGACCGATGGCCTGCACGGCACGCACAGCGGACTCACGACCGGAACCCGGTCCCTTCACGCGAACCTCGACCTCCTTGAGGCCGTGGCCCATGGCCTGACGGCAAGCGTCCTGGCACACTACCTGACCGGCATAAGCGGTGCTCTTGCGGCTGCCCTTGAAGTTGAGCTTGCCAGCGGAGGACCAGCCAATCACGTTGCCCTTCAGGTCGGTCACGCTCACCACCGTGTTGTTGAAGGTGGAGGAGATGTGCACGATACCGGTGGTAACGTTCTTGCTGCCTTTAGCCTTGAGAATCTTAACCTTGTCGTCATCGTCAGCGAGACCGAGCTCGGCAAAGATGTCGCGACGGGCCTCGGGCTTCTTCTGTTCGACAGGAGCCTCGGCCTGAACGGGAGCCTCAGCGGCCACTACGTCCTTCACTTCTTCCTGGATGGTTTCTTCAGCCATTTTCAGTATTTTTCTCTTAAAGGGTTAATTACTTCTTGGCGCCCACAGTCTTCTTGCGACCCTTACGGGTGCGGGCATTGGTGCGGGTGCGCTGACCGCGGACGGGGAGCCCC
>JAFNWZ010000070.1 GCA_017379255.1 Akkermansia sp.
GCAGTCACCGTGCCCAGCGCAGCAGCCGCCGCGGCATCCTCCTCATCAGCAGCAGCGGCTGCAGCATCAATCTCCTGGCGGCGCTTGACAGAAGCAATCACACTGTGTTCTTCCGCATGAGTGAGCTCCTCTTCACTTTTTTTATCTTCCTCTGCAGCAGCGGCGCGGGCAGCGGCCATCTCGGGAGTATCGGCATCTGCCCCCATGCGCGCCATGCGAGCCTCATGCTCCATCTGACGCTGCTCATACTCATTGATTTTAAGCTGCGTCTGATACATCTGATACTCGTTCTGGCGAGCAGGAATCAGCTCCACAAAGGCGTAGAACATGAGGCCCACAGTCAGCACCAGCAGAACAAGAACTGTTGCACGAAAGGCGTTCATGCGGGCAAGTATAGCAAAAACCGTTTTGTTTTCAAGAAAAGAGTTTGTCAGAAAATCTGCCCGTTTTTTACTTACAGGCTTGATTTCTGCTTGCATGTGGGCGCGCGCCACGCTATAACACAGGGGATACAATGTTAAATCTGCCGAATTCCATCACGATTTCCCGCATCATCCTCGTCATTGTCTACACCATTGCCCTGGCGTGGGACGGTAGAGTCTCGCCGCACATCAATGAAGTGACCGGGCATTGGTTCCAGCCCATTTCCACAACGGCATGTATTGCGCTCTGGGCATTTGTCATAGCCGCCATCACGGATTTTTTCGATGGCTACCTGGCACGCAAGTACAACTTGGTAACCAACTTCGGCAAACTGATTGACCCGCTGGCAGACAAGATTCTGGTAAGCGCCGCATTCATCTACCTGGCAGCAGCCGGTATCTGCCCGTTCTGGGTGGCCATTCTCATCATATTCCGCGAGTTCCTGGTAACCGGGCTTCGCCAGCTGGCCGTGGCGCAGGGCGTCGTCATCGCGGCAGACAGACTGGGCAAGTGGAAAACGGCCGCCCAGCTTGCCTACTGCATCGCATGCATGACCCAGCTTGCCTATGGCGGCAACCTGATGGAGCCGTTGCGCGCACTTTCCATTGGCGAAACCGGCATGTGGTTCCGTGAGATTACCATGTGGCTCAGTGTCATCCTCACCCTGTGGAGCGGTGCGAATTACTGCTACCACAGCCGCCACCTGCTGCACGGCTGATTCCATTTTCCCTTTCCCTATTTTGCCATGAACACCCCCCTTTCCACCATCTGCGTTCTGGCCGGGGCACTGCTCCTGGGCAGCTGCCAGCAAAAACAATTCAAGGCCTATTTCCTGACAGAATCCTCTAACCCCGAGGCTGGCGCTGCGTTCAATGTGCGCTATGATGGGCGCATGTACAACCGCATGCCTATCATGAACCTCAAGCATTTTGAGAAGTTCCGTTCCTTTATGGCAGATGACGGGTCCTACGGCGTCGTGCTGTACACCCCGAAAGAATACACCACACGCCTTTTCACAGAAACGCAGCAGAACATTGGCAAATACCTGCTGCCCGTTATCGGCGGGCTTGCGTATCCTCCGCTGGAGATTGACTGCGGTATCACCGATGGGCAGCTCATCATCTGGAGCGGTCTGAATGGTTACGACCTCAAACGCTTGAGCAAGGAGCTCAAAGCCGTGACTCCCGAAATTGAAGAGAAACGCTACCTGGACAAGGATCCCCGCCCGATTCCCGAATTACCGGAATCCGCAGCACCTGTGAAAGATGAGCATGGTCGCATCATCCCCGAGCTTTTCTCCTCAGCCACCCGGAACGCCACGAAAGAAAAAAACTAATTTTCCCCGGCTGAAGCAGTGTCATCTGGTCGTCTAGCCCTGTTATTCATCACGCTCTGCGCCTCTGCCTGGGCACAGGTGCAGGATTTGGTTTTCCGGTTACCAACGGAAAACACAGCTCTCTTCACCACCGGCGGACACGACTATTTCGTGTATGTGGACCGCCTGTTTGAGGGCAAAAAAACGCAACCCTGGCAGGCAGGAACCTATGGTATGGTACGCAATCCGTTCCGCCCGCAACCGGGAGCGGCGGTGATGTACAGCCGCCTGCATGAGGGGATTGACGTAAAGCCCGTGCGACGGGACGCGCAGGGAAATCCGCTGGATGAAGTACGCCCCATTGCTCCAGGGTATGTCGTACACACCAGTCCCCTTCCCGGCCAAAGCAATTACGGCCGCTATGTCGTTGTGGCGCACCGCGCACCGGAAGGCACCATATATTCCCTGTACGCCCACCTGGCAGCGGTCAGTTGCGAAGTGGGGCAGCGTGTCGGCACGGGCAATGTGCTCGGGCGGCTGGGGTACAGCGGCGCGGGGCTGGACAAGACCCGTGCCCACCTGCACCTCGAAATCGCTCTCATGATTAACAGCCGGTTTGCAGAGTTTTATACCGGCGAAAACAAGCACGGAAACTTCAACGGACTTAACCTCATCGGCATCGACCCCGCAGCCGTGCTCCGCGCCTGCAAAAATGGCAACTCTTTCTCCCTGTCCAAACATTTTGCCACGCTGAAAGAACATTACCGTGTAGCGGTTCCCTGCCTCCCGGCTCTGGACATCCTCCGGCGTTACCCCTTCCTGTACAAAGGAAGCAGAACCTCCGCCACACGCCCGGAATCGCTTGAAATAGCCTTTACAGCCGAGGGGGTTCCCATCGGCATCTACCCCTCTGCCCGCAGCGTGCAGACCCCGCACATCTGCGCCTGCAAGCCCATGCCGACCCTGCAGCAGAACTGCACC
>JAFNWZ010000071.1 GCA_017379255.1 Akkermansia sp.
GGCCATGGCTCAGATAGATATCCCCATGGATGACAGCTCGGACGATGGCCTCTCCCTGGAGATGGGTATTGGTCTGGATACTGGTCTGGGCGAAGACCTGGGTGATGCCGGCGGCGGCATGGGCTCCTCCCAGCCCGCAGGTTCTGCGCTCGAAGGTACGCTCTACGACCTGAAGCAGTCCAAGGGTGGAGCCCCCACAAAGGTGGCCGCTGGTAACGGGGTTAATAAGGCTGAACTTTATGCAGTACTGGGTAGTTACGTGAAGGGGTGGAGTCAGAGCACTCTTGCCCGGTACTATAAGTCTCCTGCCAAGCTGTATGCATCCAACTTCTTCCTGCCCAAGGCTAAGGCAAGTCTCGCTCCCGAAGCTTTCCAGTGTGCCAATAAGGTGAAACCCTCTGCCTGGCTCGTGGTGTACCGCGGCAAGGTGAAGTCTCCCGTGTCGGGCACAATCCGCTTCGTGGGCACGGGCGACGACTTCATTGGTGTGCGTTTTGGCGGTAAGGTAGCGCTTGAAGGCGGTTATCTGCAGCCCTCGCTGTATGAAAAGGGAAATCTCGGCCGTATGGTCATTTATCAGCGTATGGATTCATATAAGGCTGAAATCAAGAGCGGAAAGGACCGCGCCCACAGGAAATATGAGTTCATTAATTACCCTGGTATCCCTCTTTGGAACCAGCAGGTGGGCGGCTTGACTGCCGGTGACCCCATTCCTGTTAAGGAAGGTGTTTCCTATCCCATTGAAATCGCTATTGCGGAAGAAGGTGGTCTGTTCGGTTATGTGCTTATGTGGGAACATATTTCTGACAATCCTGTGGTGAAGAATGGTAAGGTGAGCGGAGGTAAGAAGTTCTACCTCTTCCGCACCAACTTCTCCATGCCTGAGCAGGAATCGCTTAAGAAATTAATTGGTGATAAGCATAAGGCCGGTGATCAAATGGAATGGCCTGCGTTTGATGCCGACTCCCCCATCTGGGTGGCTGTGCCCTGATATAAACCATGAAATAATCCTTCAATACCCCTCGTCAGTATGTTGGCGGGGGGTACGCGCTTTTCCGGGTATGAAAAAAATGATGCATTTGTTCTTTCTGTTGCTCCTGATGTTCAGTTCCGCCTGTGTCGGGGATTTGCTATCATGGGAAGTGGATTTGGAGGAGCGCCCGGAGGGGGAGGTGTGTTTTCTGCGTGGCACCCTGTTTGACTTAAAGAAAACAAAAGGTGGTGAGCTTTCGAATATCATGCAGAACGGGCAGGTGAACTCACAGGCTTTTCAAAGCCGACTGGCCTCTTATCTCAAAAAGTGGGAGACTCGGGAGTTTGCTCGTTATTACAGGTGGCGCGAAATGTTATATGCAGACTTTTTTTACATGCCGTTCGCATGCGAAACACTGGAATCAAAAATGATTCTGCAAAAAGAACACAGCGAACCCACGGGGCTTGTGATACTTTATTCCGGTAGGGTGAAATCGCCGGTCTCGGGGAAAATTCGTTTCTGCGGGGTAGGGGATGATTATCTGGGTGTGCATTTTGCTGGCGAGACCGTCCTGGAGAGTCGGAATGGGGGTTATGTAACAGGTAAAAGTATCGAAGTGAAAGAAAACGAATGTTATCAGTTGAATATAGCCATAGCTAACGAAAGAGGTTCCATAGGGTATGCTCTTTTGTGGAAGGCGGAGCATCAGCCTGCTCATCAGCAACCATATCTCTTCAGAACTTCGCTCCGGCTGCCGGAAAAGACCAACTCTTCAGCCCCTCCACTCCCGGATTTTGAGCCAGATTCCCCTATCTGGTTTTCTATCGATTCGTGGTGGTAAAATAATTTTTCTGCTCTAACCCGCACGAAAACGCGGTACTTAGGGCAGGGGTGGCGAAAATTTCCAAACTTTTTTACAAAAATGTGCTTGACGTTTCGCGGTAGTTCTGGTAAGCTTTGCCCCGCACCCCGCTACGGGGTAGCCCGAAAGGGAAAGCGGTCCGCCGCTCCTCTCCACCGGGCAAGGCAATTTTCCAAGTATGACTTTCCGAGGCGCCGTGGGTGGCAGAGATGCTGCTCACTGGCTTTAACAACCTGCCAGGCGGGGCGCCGGAGAGGATAAAGAGAGGGAAGGAAAAGGTCGTGACGCGTGCCGTGGCCTGCGCCGGGATGAAA
>JAFNWZ010000072.1 GCA_017379255.1 Akkermansia sp.
AGCATCAACATAAAGCATCGTTTTCTGTCACCCGTTATCACGGGTTTTGGTTTGTTTTTTTTGTTGGAGCAGGCGCTGCGCGTGCTGACGCACGCTTGCACCTGCCTAACATCTGTCGCCCACTACCGTGGGCTATGAATTCCGCTCGCTATGCTCGCAGATAAATTACAATTTACGAAGCTTTGGGACACATGTGAAGATGCAATGTCGCAAGCTTGACGCTCCGCAGGGGAAGTGGTAAAGTCTGGGGCGATGACAAATCTTCGCAATAGATTGCGGTGGCCGGAGGCGGAGTGGGATGTCTCCGGTGCATTTGCCAAAGACGCGGTATTGCTGCGTTTTTACGATTTCTGCAAAAAGCATCTGGGCTATGCCCCGTTTGCGGTGGTGCACGGCTCGCCTCTGTTTCACTGGAACTGCGGGCGCGTGCTGAGCATGCTGCAGCGCAGTGAACATGAAATCAACACTGCTGCGTCAGAATACGTGAAACGAGGTATCCCGGTAGACCTCACTTTCACCAATGTCAACCTGAAAGAGGCTGATATGAAGGACATGCTGGGCAACCGGCTGCTCCGATTCTTTGCGGAGCGCAGTACGCCCGACATGAAGCATGCGGTCATCATCGGTTCCGATGCCCTTTACAACCATGTGAAGACTAACTATCCCCGGTTGAACACGGTTTCGTCCATCCTGCGCATTACTTGCGATGGTGGTAAAGGAAAGCTGGATTCCTACCTCCGCCTTGCGGAAAAGTACGACAAAGTGATGATCCATCCGGATGATGTATTCAACTACGGGCTTCTGGAAAAGTTGGAGGATAAGGGTCGCTATGAGCTCATTCTGAATGAATACTGCATGCGGAACTGCCCCATACGCGCTTTTCACTACACGACCATGGCCGAACAGGCATTCAATATAGACGGCTACGACACCTCCAGGTTCAACAAAGCGTTGGAGCGAAACGGATGCCGCAACCTGCCAGCTATGCTCACTGACCCGAAAGTGGGTGTTGCAGCTCTCACCACGCCGGAAATCCAGCGCCTGTACGACATGGGGTTCCGCAAGTTCAAGCTTCAGGGGCGCGCGCATCCCAATGCCATGCCGCTCATCAATGACCTGCTGCGCTTCATGCTGCCGGAAGAACAGGAAGCCGACTCCCTCTGGATGGGCCTGGGGGTGGCATTTTTAGAAAGCTTTACACCCATTACCCCCTCGGAATGAATACTGATTACTTCACCCGGAACTATATGCCCGGTGCCCGCTGGAGCATAGGCGGCGGCCTGCTGCACGGCGCCACCATGCTGCAGTTTTGCGAGGGGATTGCCAAGGAATTACCCGGTATCCTCCACCTGGATTGTCTGCATGCCACACCGGCCTGTGCCTGGAGCGTTGACTGGTCTCCGCAGCGCCCGCTCACTGCACCCACCGCCTATATCCAGCTGCTGCGCATCGCTGCCGAGCTCCGGCAGCCTGTCTGCCTGAACTTCGATAACCCTTACGTTGCCAAAAATCTGCTGGAGGATGATTTCGGTCTTTTCCTCGTGAGTGAGCTGCTGCAGCATAACCCCACGAACCTGAACGCCGCCGCTGTGGCGGATGACCGGGTGGCCATGATTCTGCAGCGCAACTTCCCGAAGCTGCCGCTCATTGCCCACATGAACCGGAGCGTTTGCGAAGAGGCAGAGCCTGATGCTGCGTTCTACAACCAGCTGTTCGGCATGTATCAGGCCGTCCAGCTCTACCCGGCCAGCACCCGCAATCCTGAGCTGCTGGCGGAATTGCAGCATCCGGAACGCTGCATCGTGGTCATCAACGACTGCTGCCGCCAGGGAAGCCGCAACGCCCACCGCGACATGCTGCTGCTGCTGGCACAGATGCGTATCCGCCCGTACGAATTTGCCTTCAAAGTGCGCCGTAGCGAACAGATGCCCGCCGTCATGGCTGCGCCTGATTCTCCGGGCAATGCTCTTTCGCGGCAGCAGATTCTGGCTCTGTACACAGCTGGTTTCCGCCAGTTCCATGTGCAGGCAGAGCAATACCGGAATGGCATGACCGCCGCCTGGGTGTTCATGAACCACATCATTTCAGCGGAACCGGAATATAGCAACATGCGCTCTCTGCTGATATACAAGGTTTTTTCTTATCTGAACGGCGCCCGGCCCCCCATTGCCAGCGGCCTTGAGCCCTTTACCCTGCGCTACCCGGAGTAAGGGATGTGCTTCAAAGTGTCAATGTCCTGCGAAATTGTAATTTATCTTCCTAATCCGCGGGCGAACGCCCGCCGAATTCTGAGCCCGCGCAAGCGGGTAAAAGATGAAAGACAGGGGTAAGCCCGCGCAGCGGGCGCAGCCCCTGTTATGCACAAAAATATTATGGAGCCCA
>JAFNWZ010000073.1 GCA_017379255.1 Akkermansia sp.
CACGGCCAGCACGGCTCCGAGATTGGAGGTCCAGAGTTCTTGTTTGTTGTTAGTGCTCACGGTGTGAAAATGAGTAAGAGGCGTGTTATGATACGCATGTATACGCTGGTTGTCAAGCATATCTGTTAGTTCATATCCCTAAAACTTCGAGGGCGGAACCAGAATGCCCCTTCTGCTGCGCTCTCGTCTGGAGCCGGAAATGCGATTGCAATAAAAAAGCCCCCGCGGGTGCGGGGGCTTTGGAATGAATATCTGTAGGCGGGATGCTTAGATCTGGCCGAAGAGGGTCTTGCCCTCGGACATGAGGTCGGAGCAAGCAACCTGAAGGCGCTCGCAGATACCCTGCTCGCCCTTCTTGAGGTAAGCGCGGGGATCGTAGGCCTTCTTGTTGCCCACTTCGCCGTCCACCTTCAGCATGCCGTCGATGTTCTGGCACATGTGCAGAACGATGGGCTTGGAGAATGCGTACTGGGTGTCGGTGTCGATGTTCATCTTCACCACGCCGTAGGAGATAGCCTCGCGGATATCGCACAGGTCGGAGCCGGAACCGCCGTGGAACACGAGCAGCATGTCTTCACCGTGCTTGGCCTTCACCACTTCCTGACCGTCGCGGAGAATCTTGGGAGCCAGCTTCACTGCACCCGGCTTGTACACGCCGTGTACGTTGCCGAAGGTGGCGGCCAGCATGAAGGTGCCGATGCCGTTGAGGGTCTCGTAGGTGAGGAGCATGTCCTCGGGGGAGGTGTAGAGCTTCTCGTTGGGAGCGTCGCCGTTGTCAACGCCGTCTTCCTCGCCGCCTACAACGCCGATCTCGATTTCGAGAACGATACCCACTTCGGCACACTCCTTGAGCATCTGCTGGGAAATCTTGAGGTTCTCAGCCATGGGCAGGGCAGAGGCGTCGAGCATGTGGGAGTTGAACAGGGGCTTCAGACCAGCCTCTACGCGGCGCTTGGATTCAGCGATGAGGGGACGCAGGAAGCTGTCGATCTTGTCGGCCTGGCAGTGGTCGGTGTGCAGGGCCACGAGCACGTTGTACTCCTCGGCAAGGCGGTGGGTGGCTTCAGCCAGCACGATGGCGCCGATGGCGGAGCTCTTCACGGCGGTGCCGGAAGCGAACTGGCCGCCACCAAGGGAAACCTGGATGATACCGTCGGACTTGGCTTCAGCGAAAGCCTTGAGGGCGCCGTTGATAACCTCGATGGTGGTCACGTTCACGGCGGGATAGGCATAGCCCTTTTCCTTGGCCGTGTTGAGCATCTTGATGTACTGTTCTTGTGTAGGTACAGGCATGGTACTTAGTTTTGTTTGGTTGGAATATTCAGGGGCACGCGTGGCGCGTGCGCTGCACGCAGCGTATTTTAACGCAGGTTGTTATGATTGGCAAGTAGAAAAAAGCGGAAAACCCCGATTTCCTGTTGAGGAATCGGGGTTTTCTGTTTATCGGGAGTACGAGAGATAGGACTTGAACCTACGACCTCCACCATGTCAAGGTGTTGCTCTACCAACTGAGCTACTCCCGCATCAGGAACTGGGCAGGGATGGATTCGAACCATCGAAATCGTACGATAGCAGATTTACAGTCTGCCCCCTTTGACCGCTCGGGAACCTACCCATTTTTGGATTTGCAGACCGCCGGAGCGGTGTGCGCCGACAATTTACACAATCTTGCAGAAGAATGCAAGTCTTTTTTTTGGAAATTAGAGATTTTTTTGTGATTTGTAATTCCGGAAGGCGGTGATGGTAAACATAACCCCTAAAGCAGCAATGATGAGGGAGAGGAGTTGCCCTTGGGTGATGCCGTGCCATACGGCGGCATCAGGTTCCTTGAAGCATTCGCAAGTGATGCGGGCGGCTGCATAGAGCAGGCAGAAGATGGCGGCAAAGGTGCCATCGGGGGCGTTTTTCCACAGCAGACGCACGGTGATGCCTGCGGCAAAGAGCAAGGCGCCTTCTCCGGCTGCCTCGAATAACTGGGAAGGGTAGCGCGGGCTCAGGAATTGTCCCAGTGCTTCGCGGGCGGCTTCGCTTTCACGGCAGGCCTGGCAGAGTGAATCGTAGAACCCCTGCCAGGGAAGCGGATGCCCGATGGCGTGCTCTACGGCTGCTTTGGCCTGGATTTGCTGCTGGGCTGGCAGCTCGTAAATTTCCATGGGGAATTTCATGGCGATGGGGTTGGCGGCATCGGCGATGCGGCCGTACAGCTCGCCGTTGATAAAATTGGCAACGCGGCCGAGGAACAGACCGACAGGGCTGGCGATGGCAATGCCGTCAATTAGTTTGAGAACGGAAATCTTGTGCTTCCGGGCAAAGTAGAGAGAGACAATGCCGGCGCCCAGAATGCCGCCGTGGGATGCCATGCCGCCTTCCCATACGCGCAATACCCAGGTGGGGTCGGCCATGAGCCCGCTCCAGCCGTTTTCCGGCAGCCAGTAGAAGAAAAACTCCCCCAGACGCCCGCCCGCCAGTACGCCGAAGATGCAGATGGCGGTCACATAGTCCTGGAGTTTTTCGTGGTCGAGGATAAACAGGTTTTTTCTGGAGAGCCAGCGGAGCACCATGTATCCCAGGATGAAGCCTCCGATGTAGGCCAGGCCGTACCACCGGACCGCGAGAGGGGTGCCGGGAATGTCAATGAGGATGGGGTTGAGGTGGTGGATGTACGTGGCGATTACTGGCATGGTGGTCGATATATAGCACAGCCGGGAGGGTGGAGACAAGGCAAAAATCCGTCGCGCGCAATGCGCGTAAGCGCTGACGCGCTTTCTCTTTCAAAAAAAATGGCAGATGGTGAAGATTCTTCTCGCCAAACGCGGGGGTATTGTGTATAAGTATAGCACACGTTTGTTTATCTCTGTATCATGAAACGAATCTCCCTCCTTCTGACGGTGGCTGCACTCTGCGGCCTGAATCAAGCATCTGCGGTCAGCGCAGATTATGCGCAGGCAGAACTTAAGATGAAAGCCAGCGGCGCTCAGGTAGAGCAGGTTGTGCCCCGCGCAGAGTATTTTGTGACGAAGGACACAAACAAGGCTGTTAATCCGGCCTGGCATTATGTGCGCATCCCGTATTCTCTGGAAGGTAAATGCCGCGATGCGGACAAACTGCCGCTTTATGTGGATGAGCTGAAGGTGCATGCCTATCTCGTGTTCACGGCAGATAAGGAAGGCAAGAAGCTGATTATGCTCGATAAGGAAATCACCTATGTGAATATTCCCCTTTCACCGAAGACGGAAAGCAGCGAGAATAAGAATGTGCAGGCGGCTGTGTTCATTTCTCCCTCTGATGCTGCCCGCATTTGCGCGGACGGCTCTTCTAAAGTAGACAAGGTGGATTTGAAGGATCGCCTGGCTGCAGTGGCGGTGGAGTTCAAATTTAAGGATGCCAGCTGCATTAAACCGGATACGGAGCAGAGTGTGCTTGTGAACAAGAAGATGAAGAACCGCCTGAGCTCCCAGTGGTGGACCAAGGAGGATAAGAAGGGCGTGGGGGCGAAGTTGTGCTCTATTGCCGAGACTCCGTTCGCTCCGTTCTATGCTCCGACTTTCCCGCCCACCTCGCCGATGTACGGCAGCTCGGTAGCTTCTGCGCCTGTGGCTGACTATGTTCCTGCCTCTGCTACGGATTCCACCACTACATCGACAGATTCCGCTGCAGCGGAATCGGATGATTCGGCAGGCTCCAAGAAGAAAAACAAGAAGCGTCGTAAATAAGCGCTCCTGCCTGGCGAAATTGAAACTTTTTAACAGATAATTAACTTATTATGGCTGAATATAAGACAACTGTTGCCCTTGAGATTGGCTCACAAAGTGTCACCATGGGCGTCTTTACCCCGGCCGGGCGCGGTTTTGCTCTTTCGCGCTATGCCCGCAGAGACATTCTGCTGGATCCGGTAGAAGAGGGAATGCGCATGGATTATGTTGGCAACGCCATTGCTGAGATGGTGCAGGAACTCAAGGTCAAGGGCAGCGAAGTGCGTAATGTGGTATCTGGTCAGCAGGTATTTATGCGCTTTATCAAACTGCCTGCGATTGACCTGGATGACCTTGCTGAGCAGGTAGGCTTTGAAGCCCAGCAGCATATTCCCTTCCCCCTGGAGGACATTATCTATTCCTACCAGGAACTTGCCGACCGCGGCGAGGGTGAGCGCGAGGTGCTTCTCGTGGCCATCAAGAAAGATGTGCTGGATAATCTCAACTCTCAGGTGGAAAACAGTTCCCTGAAGACAAAGAGTGTGGATTGCGCCATCACTTCCCTTTACAACGCCTTCCGCGCCAATTACGATGAGGATGAGCCTGTGATGCTTCTGGATATCGGTGCCAAGACCACTGATATTATCTTTGCAGAGGAAGATCGCTTCTTTACCCGCTCTGTGACTGCTGCAGGCGCATTCATTACCAATAGTATTGCCCGCGAGTTCAATCTGAGCTTCCGTGAAGCAGAGCAGATCAAGATTGAAGACGGCGTGGTGTCTCTCGGGAATGGCTATACTGATTCCATGACCGAGCAGGAGGCTGCTCTCGCCACCACGATTCGCACCGCCATGGGCCGTTTGAGCTCGGAGGTGCAGCGTACGATTAATCATTACCGCGCCCAGTACAAGGGGAATCCCCCCACCAAAGCCTACATCTGCGGCGGTGGTGCGCGCCTGCCTTTCGCATTGGAGTTCTTGCAGACGGCATTGAATATTCCTGTTGAATACCTCAACCCGGTGGAGGTCCTCTCCGTCGGCCCCAAGGTGGATGAGGCAGAACTGGAACAGGATGCCATTTGCCTGGGCCCGGTGGTAGGTGCTGCCATTACCGGTTCCGGCACGGGTGAATTCAACATTGACCTGGTGCCCACGAGCGTGGGTAAGGACCGTGCCGAGAAGAAGCTGCTGCCCAAGGTGGCTGCTGCCGGTGTGCTGGCTCTTTGCGGTGCTGGTTTTTATGCATACGCTGCAAACCAGGCTGCTGCTCAGTCTTCCAAAGTGCTGGCTGATGCTTCTCGTGTAGATGCTGCCGTTGCCCAGATTGACAGCCAGATCAGCAGCGTAAATGATAAGTACCAGCGCGAAATCAAGCAGATTCAGAAGTTTGAAGAGCTGTACGCCATGCGTTCTGCGTATGCAGAAGTGCTGCAGCAGCTCAGTCGCAAGGCTGCTTCCATTAAGTTCTGGTTTAACGAATTCTCCCCGCTTATCAATTACGATGTAGCCGCCAATGCACTTACAGATTCGGCGGATGTGAAGGGTACCCGCCTGATTGACATGAAGCGCGGCCGCTCTGCAACCAATGATTCGGCAATGAATGCTGCACCGGATGAAGTGACCAATCGCAAGGGTAAGAAGGATCCGATGGTGACAGCTATCTATGTGAGCGGGTTCACTATCAAGACCCCCAAGAGCGACAGCCTCGCCCAGCGAGATGCAATTTACAGCCTGGTGGCACAGAACTTTGATGAACGCAGCGCTGATTCTCTGTTCTCGTACGAACACGGCAAAGTGCAGAGCAACCTCAACCATTACTTCCAGTTTGTTGACAGCAAGGCCTCAAAGGGCAAATTGCCTGATTATGTGGAAAAATTCATGATGGTGATGCCGCTCAAGAAGCCGATTGCCATTCCCGAGCAGAGCGCTGTTAAAAAGTGATATAAACCCTTAATTTTACATAGTTGTAATGAATATCAGTGAAAATAAGAGAGTGGTAGCACTTGGAGGCGTATTTGCGCTCGCTTTTGCCGGAATCATGTACTTCGGCTACAGTGAAAGCCAGCGGAACTCTGCCAATAAGGAAGCCATCGAAGCTATCAACGTGCGTTTTGACGGCTACGCCAACCAGGATCTGGCGCCAACCAAGCAGAACCTCAAGGAAATCAAGGATGCCTATTCCAAGGTATCTGCGGTGAATAAGGATTTGCAGGCGGAGCTCAACCGCTACGCTGCATTCTGCTGGGGCGATGGTAAGAAAATTTCTGCCCAGGATTTCCAGAATGAGTTGCGAGAATCCATCAACAAGGTGAAGGAACTGGCCGCATCACAGGGGGCCCAGGTAAGCGGGCCTGCTGCGGATCTGGGGCTTGCCTCGTTCAAGAATGCCGCTCCCGTTGCAGATGATGTGCCTTTCCGTAGTTTCCAGCTCAAGGCGGTGACCCGCGTGGCCGAGACAATTCTCGGTGCTGGTGCTCCCTCGCTTGAAAAGGTTTACTGCGCCGCACTGCCTGCTGAGGCGGCGGAGGCTCTGAATCCTAACAGCCGGAAGGCAGTTCCTTATTTCCCGCTGCGTTTTGAAATGAGCTTTGAGGCGAGCCGTGGTGTTTTGCCGCAGGTTATCAACACTATTGTAAAGGATAAGGATTTCTTTCTTACTATTACCGGTATTTCGGTAGAGGGAAATGATTCGCTTCCCGGCATCGACCCCTATACCGCACCGGCAGAAATCGCGGTAGAGGGTGAGAACCTGGGTGAAAGCGTATCTGCGGAATCCGCTGGCGGTTACCGCACGGTAGCCGTTCGCAAGACTGGTGCCCCGGATGAAAAGGTGCGTGTTTATATGACGTTGCAGGTGCTCTATTTTACGCCTGGTAAGACCAAGTAACCATTAACTTATTTTTCTCAATACACATTATGGCTGAACAATCAAATCCCGGACTCAAGGCGATTATCACGGGTGTGGTGCTTGGTGTGGCATCTGCTGCGCTGGGTGGTTACACCATGTACTCTGGTACGGTATCTGAGCCCGAGACCGGCATTTCCGGAATTAAGAGCGACGGTTCACTTACTGCGCAGGCTGAGAAGGTCAAGGAAACAATGAAGCGTGACTTCTCTATTGTTGATACCGCTCCTGCCGGCGCGGCAGTCAATGGACAGCCGCGCATGGCTCCGCTGTTCTTTTCTACGGAATTGTGGCAGATTACCCGCGACGATGCCAAGGAAGTGACGGTGGTTGATATATACGACCCCGCAGCGCCTAGCGTTCATGGAGAAATTCCTAACACCTGGTTCATTGCCAACAATATTGCGGATGCGCTTGGCCGTTCCGATGGCCGCATCCTGGACAGTGATGAAGACGGTTTCACGAATGCTGAGGAGTTCGCTGCCAATACATGCCCCTCTGCGGCGTCCAGTTATCCTGATCTGGTGAGCGCTTCAGGCTCGATTCCCAAGCTTGAAGTGGTCAAGGTGAGCACAGCCCGCGCCATTATCGCAACTGATAATATGTTTGCGATGTCATCCCAGAAGCCGACTTCGGTTAACATCCGTATCTACGCAAAGCGCGCCGATGTGCTGCCTGTGCACAAGGTGACCCTGAAGCCGGGTGAAAGCTTCGGCTTGAACAAGGATGATAAATCGGGGCGTTTCACGCTGGTGCGTTTCGATACGCGGGAATATCCGGATTACGGCGGTAACATGAATAAGGAAAATGTTATCGTGGTGCGTGATAACGAAACCGCTTCTCCTGAGAAGGAATTCGTCATTCGCGCGGGCAAGACACCTGCGGGACATGCCGATGAGAAGGATGAAAAGATTGTCAAAGGACGCAAAATTACCGATACGACGGTCACTCTGCGCGTAACCGCCGGCTCTGCCGCGGGTAAACCGGAAGGGCAGATTCGTGTTCAGTTGAACGGCTCCTTCCTGATTCCCGGCGGTAAGGCTGATGGCTCTGAACTTCGCGCCACCCTGGAGACAATTGATGAATCCGGCTCCGTCAATATCCGCCTGGATGGTGTCGAGAGCCCCGTCAATGTGCCCAAAGCTGCCGCAAAAGCTAATTCTTCCAAAAAATAACAGAAATTTCCCAATAAATAACCTAAAATTAAATTGTAGACTTTACATTTGAATAGAATTCTGCCATAAATAGGACATTACCATGAACCATACACCTCTCATTAACTCAAAGCGCACGATGATTCTGGCTGCAATGGCTGTTTCCTGCCCCTTCGCGCAGGCAAACACCGCAGGCTATATCACGACATCGTCCGCTGCCGGCACCAGTCAGGTGGGTCCCACCGCTGTATATTCTGGTGACTCTCAGGATAGCATCAACGCTCGCGAAGCTGCCCGCCGCAAGGCAAAGACAGCCGAAGCCATGGAACTGCTTCAGCAGGGCCGCACCGCATATTCCCAGAAAGAATATGTGCAGTCTCTTGAGAAGTATGAAGCTGCCTGGAAGGTTCTTCCCAAGGCTCCTGCCACTCAGAAGCTTCAGGAATTCCTTGTGAAGAGCATCGGCGATGCGTCCATTGCTGTGGCTATTGAATATTCGCGCATTGGGCGTTATGATGAGGCGGAACAGCTCCTTCTTGATGTGCTTGAACGCGACCCGAACAACAAGCGCGCCCGCCACGAACTTTCCCTTATGCGTGACCCGGTGCGCAACAATCCTGCGCTGACTCCTGAGCACGTTAAGAATGTTGAGGAAGTAAACCGTCTCCTGACGCTGGCCTACGGCTACCTTGACCTGGGTAACTACGATGCTGCTTATGCTGAGTTCAACCGCGTCATCCGGATTGACCCGTACAACTCCGCAGCCCGTCGTGGTCAGGAAAGCATCAACAAGCGCCGTTCCAACTATTATAAGGCTGCATACGATTCATTCCGCTCCAAGGCTCTGGCTGAGATTGATGCCCTGTGGGAGGAACAGCTTCCCCAGAACCTGCCCACGATTGAGCTTGGTGTTGCGGAAACGGTGGCTGTTTCTGAAGGTGTACTCCGCAATCGCGACAATCTCGTCAACCTGAAGCTTGACAAGGTGGAATGGGAAGGCGTGCCCATGGAAGATGCCCTGGATATTCTCCGTGCAGAAGCCAGCAAGAGCGGCATGTCCATGAACTTTATCTTCGAGAAGGCCCAGGCGCCGGTCTCCGTTCCTGCACCTGCTGTTCAGGATGACAGTGAAGACGAGGAGG
>JAFNWZ010000074.1 GCA_017379255.1 Akkermansia sp.
ATGGTGTACGAGGTGGTGTTCTCCTCCCGCATCGAGGTGCTCAGCCGCCTCATCGAGATGGGCCGCATGAAGCGAGGCCTCGTCTTTGCCAACACCAAGCGCGTGGTGGATGTTGTGGTGGACGGCCTGCTGGCCCGCGGCTATGCCGTGGACCGCCTGCATGGCGATATGCCGCAGACCCTGCGCGAGCGCGTCATGGATTCTTTCCGCAAGGGCAATCTCACCGTGCTGGTGGCTACGGATATTGCCGCCCGTGGGCTGGATATCGACGATGTGGACACTGTGGTGAACTTTGAGCTGCCCCGCGACCCGGAGGACTATGTGCACCGCATCGGCCGCACCGCCCGTGCCGGCCGCAAGGGCAGGGCTGTTTCCTTCATCGGCCGCCGCGATTTCTCCCTGCTGGCTCGGTTGGAGCGCTTTGTGGGCGTGCGCATGCAGCGTGAAAAAGTGATGACCGGGGTGCAGGTGGAAGAAGTGCGCCGCGAATCCCTGGTGGATGAAATTCTGGAAAATGCCGCCACGGCCACCGAACTGCCCGAGGAACTCAGTGATATTGACCTGCCTGCCGAGCAGTTGTTGGCCGCCATGTTCAATCTGCTGGTGGCCAAGACCAGCCGTGAGTTGCAGCCCATCCCTGAGGACAGACCCAGCAAGTTCTCCCGCAATTCCCGCCCGGCAGATGACGAGTCTGCCCCGGTGGAAAAGGGCAATGACTGGAGCAGCCTGCAGCAGAGTGTGACTCTCTTCATGAACGGTGGTAAGTTGCTGGGCCTGCGCCCCAAGGATATTGCCGGGCTCTTCTATAACGAAGGCGGCGCACCCAAGGGAACGGTGGGTGATATCCGCCTTTTCCTCAAGCATACGCTCATCGAGGTTTCTCCCGAGATAGCGCCCCAGCTCATTGAGCGCCTGGGAACCTGCAACATCTGCGGTTACGAGGTGAATGTACGCGAGGACAAGGGCCGCCCGCAGGGTGGCAATGCCCCCTATGAGCGTGAATTCCGCCCCCGCGAGCGCGAGCGCCGCGGTGCTTCGTACTCCGGGCGTGGCAACACCAGCTTCCGCCGCGACCGCGAAGAACGCTATGACTCCCGCGACCGCCGCGATTCCCGCGAGCGCGGCGGCAAGTCTGAGCGAGTCTTTTACGACAAGTTCAGCCGCCGTCCGCGCCGCCGTGATTGATGGAAGTGCTTATGAAACACTTCTATACATTGGTTCTGGCCCTGGTGCTGACCGGGGGCATGCTGTCCACGGCTCAGGCCGGTGGGGAGAAACTGTCTGAGCCCGCTGCCGCAGAAGCTGCAGAGAGGCCTGCCGTGCCTCAGCTGCTTTCGGAAGCGACCTATCTGACAAAGAAGAAGCCGAATCTGAAAGCAAAGTATTACATCTTCCTGCGTTCCATGAGCTGGTGCTTGCCGTGCCACGTGTTCTGCCCGGTTTTGTTCAAAGACTATGGCAAGATGAAATCAGCCAAGGCTGAACTTGTCTTTCTGGGGCAGGAAGATGAAGCCGTGGTCAGGCAGTACATGAAGGAGCGTGAATTCAAATG
>JAFNWZ010000075.1 GCA_017379255.1 Akkermansia sp.
ATGTAGGCTATAAGGGAAGCGCCAGCCATAATGATGCTGGCAACCTGTGCAGCCGCTTCCTCGCTAACACCAAAGGCGATCATAAGAGGAACAGCGAAGCCGACAACAGCAGCCCAAAACTTTCTGCTATATGCCAGCTATCAGGAATAATCTGTTTGCTCGTCTGCCAGAGATGCGGGAAAGAAAATTCTTAATCATATCAATTCACGGCAACCCGGTGTTCAAATGCTTCCACGCGGCCGCGGGCGGTGCAGCCGTGTGCCCACTGCAGCACCACGGCGGTATCCGGCATGGCGGCTGCGGCGCGGGCAGAGAGCTCGCGGTGGCGCGGGCGTGCCAGGGTGGTCTGCGGCAGACTGGCCAGCAGGGTGCGGGCCTCATCGGTGCTCAGACGGAAAATCTCATCGGCCCGGGGCATGGCTTCCAATGCGTCTTCATCGGCATCCAGGCAGCGGATGCCCACACCATAGCGCGCGGCAAGATCAGTGAGTTCTTCTTCATTAGCTGCACCGGGCAGCAGCAGCAGCTCGCTTTCCTGCGCCCACTGGCCACATGCCAGTGCCCGGAAAAGGCCTGGCGGCAGCTTTCCTCATCATCCACAAAGCCCACACAGATAGCGCGGAACGAGAGCGTATCGCCCGGTTCTTCCATAATGTATGCGCCTTCGTCATCCCAGGCGCCCGCGGGCCACTGCACCGCCACCAAATCCGGGTGCCCCCAGCTTTCCTCGTCATCTACCGGGTAGACGAATACGCCCTGTCCGGCGGTGTCGTACAGCCGCACGGCCAGTGCCATGGCCTTGTGCAGCATGGTTTCTCCCTCGGCATTGCCGCCGAATACATTCTGCAGGCTGGGGGAATCTCCCTCGCTGCGCAGGTAGTAGCCCTGGCCGTTTTCCACGCGCGCCAGACATGAATCCGGGTCAAGCGCAATGAATGAGAATTGCGAGCGCAGCGAGTGGTCGGAGTACGCATCACCCAGCACTGCACGCACGCGGGCAATCAGTTCCTTGCCTTTGATGGCATCCTCTGCGCGCTCTGGCAGAAGTGTGGGCAGAATCTCGTTGAGCTTTTCTCTAAGTCCCATGGTTATTTACGGAGCTGCATGCCTGCCAGTTTCAGGTTGGGGTCTACGGGGGTATCAAGGGGGGAGAAATCGCCGCTGCGGGCGCGAAGCATACCGGCAAAGGCAATCATGGCGGCGTTGTCGGTGGTCAGGCTGTTCGGCGGCAGGATGAGTTCGATGCGGCGGCGTTCGCACATTTCCTGAAGCTGCTGGCGCAGGCCGCGGTTGCAGGAGACGCCGCCGGAAACTGCCAGCACCTTGTGGCGGCTCTTGCGCAGGGCTTTCATGGCTTTGTGCAGGAGCACATCGATGATGGCCTGCCGCACGCCGGCGCAGAGGTCGCACATGGTCTGTTCGTCCAGGTCATGCGGGTTGCCGCTCTCCACCAGCTTGGGCAGAGTGTAGAGCACGGCGGTCTTCAGGCCTGAGAATGAGAAGTCCAGGTGATCCTCATGCATCATCGGGCGGGGCAGGTTGAATCGCTCCGGGTCGCCCTTTTCGGCCAGCTTGTCAATCTCCGGGCCGCCGGGGTAGGGCAGGTCCAGCATCTTGGCCACTTTGTCGAAGGCTTCGCCTGCTGCATCATCGCGGGAGCGGCCCAGCAGGGTGTAGTTCCCCGGGCCTTTCACATCAATAAGCAGGCTGTGTCCTCCGCTTACCACCAGCCCCAGATGCGGCACGAGCCCCGCCGGGTGGGTGATGAAGGGGGAGAGCATGTGCCCCTCCAGGTGGTTGACGGCCACAAAGGGCTTTCTGGCGGCCAGCGCCAGGGCCTTGGCGGCGGTGTTGCCTACCAGCAGGGCTGCCACCAGACCAGGGCCGGCAGTGCTGGCAAAGACATCTACCTCGTGAATGCTGCGCCCGGCTTTTTCCAGGGCTTCCTGCAGCACGGCGGGCAGATTGGCGGAGTGATTGCGCGAGGCGAGCTCGGGAATCACGCCGCCGTACATGCGGTGCAGGGGAATCTGCGTGGAGATGACCGAGCTGAGCAGCTGCGGCTGCCCGCTGCCCGTGTCCTCCATGAGGGCAACGGCGGTTTCATCACAGCTCGATTCGATTCCCAGTACCAGCATGAGGATTACTTGCTTGCCTTGCGGCGTTTGATTTTCGGTTCGGCCTTGCCCAGCACCACGTCTTCGGTGATGGTCACGGTGTCGATGCTCTTGTCGCTGGGCACTTTGTACATGACATCCAGCATCAGGTTCTCGAAAATACCGCGCAGGGCACGGGCTCCCGTGCCGCGCTCAATGGCCTGCTTCGCCATGGCGCGCAGGGCGTCTTCCTCCACCTTGAGCTTGGCTTTATTCATGGCCATGAGCTTGGTGTACTGCTTCACCAGCGCATTCTTCGGCTCGGTGAGCAGGTGCATGAGCTGGTCTTCCGTGAGGGTGGTCAGCGGGGTGAAGATGGGCAGACGTCCCATGAGTTCGGGAATCATACCGAACATGAAGAAGTCCTCCGGCATGGCCTTGGAAAGGATTTCCTCCTCGGTGTATTCCTTTGCATCGCGGTCTTCCTCCACGGCTGCAAAGCCCATGGCTGAGGAACCCAGACGCTTGCGGATGATGCCTTCCAGCCCCACGAATGCACCGCCGCAGATGAAGAGGATGTTCTCCGTGTTCACGCGGATGTACTGTTCATTCGGGTGCTTGCGGCCACCCTTGGGCGGGATGTTGCATTCCGTGCCTTCCACAATCTTCAGCAGCGCCTGCTGCACGCCTTCGCCGGAAACATCGCGGGTGATGCTCACATTCTGCGTCTTGCGGCCGATTTTGTCGATTTCGTCCACGTAGATGATGCCGCGTTCGGCCTTGGCCACATTCATATCTGCCGCCTGCAGCAGGCGCAGCACGATGTTTTCCACATCCTCGCCCACATAGCCGGCCTCCGTCAGCGTGGTGGCGTCCACAATGCAGAAGGGAACATCCAGAATCTTAGCCAGGGTCTTGGCCAGCAGGGTCTTACCGCTGCCGGTGGAACCCGCCATGAGGATGTTGCTCTTCTCGATTTCCACACCATCATCCGTCTTGGGCTGGCGCAGGCGCAGGTAGTGGTTGTACACCGCCACGCAGAGGGTGCGCTTGGCGCGTTCCTGCCCGATGACATAGGCATCGAGCATCTTGTGCATCTGCTCGGGGGTGGGCAGTTCATCCTGGTTCTTGGTCTGCACCTCCAGCACTGGGGAATCATCCTCCTTGTCCTGGGGAACAATCTCCGGGTGCGTTCCCTTGATGAGGGAAAGAATGCGGTCTGCGGCTACCTCACCCATCTCGGAGCGGAACATGTGGTAGGTCATGCCTTCCACGCATTGGAAGCAGATGTGGGTGCCGTCCAGCGAGAGCATGGGGCGGCCGTCACTCTCTGCACCTCCGCAGATGGAACAAATCTTTTTCTGTTTAGCCATGAAGAGCAGGGGAATTTAGTTCTTCTTCTGCACCGGTGTGTGCTCCAGGATGCGGTCCACCAGGCCGTAGGCAAGTGATTCTTCTGCGGTCATGTAGTTATCGCGGTCCTGGTCCTGCTTCACCGTGTCGAAATCCTTGCCGGTGTGCTGGGAGAGGATGCCCGTGAGGCGCTTGTCCAGGCTGAACATGAACTTGATGGTGCGCTCCACATCTGCCGCTGTGCCCTGGGCGCCACCTCGCACCTGGTGAATCATCACATGGGAGTTCGGCAGGCAGAAGCGCTTGCCCTTGGTGCCGGCTGCCAGCAGCACAGAGGCCATGCTGGCGGCTATGCCGATGCAGTAGGTGTTGATATCGCAGGAAACGAACTGCATGGTGTCGTAAATGGCCAGGCCAGCTGTTACAGAACCACCAGGGGAGTTGATGTAGATGTGTATATCCTTCTTGGGATCGGTCATCTGCAGGAAGAGCAGCTGCGCAATCACAGAATTGGCCACTGTGTCATCGATTTCCGTGCCGATGAAGATGACGCGGTCAAGCAGCAGACGGGAGTAGATGTCATAAGCTCGTTCGCCCTGGCTGGTTTTTTCGATAACGGTGGGTATGTAGTAGTTTTTCGGGGTATCCATAACGTGTTGCCGTAGACTCTAGCACATCGTGCACATGCGGGGAAGCGCTAAGTGGGGCATCATGCCGCGTATGCCACAGTTTCGGCGTACGAACAGGGTTTTTCCTTGCCAAGACAAGGTGGTGTGGTAGACTTGGGGCATGAGAAAACTGCCGCAGTTGTTCCTGATGCTCACCCTGGCTCCGCTGGCCTGGGCGCAGGAAGATGCTGCCGGCCGTTTTTACGATGACCGACTGGCGGAGTTCCAGGCGTATCTGGATTCCCGGATCCGCATGGCGCGCAGCGAGGCTGAACGCCGCGCCATTGCTTCGGAACGCGCTGCCTGCAAGCGCCGCATTGAGGCGGCGCGCATGGGCTATACCGGACTTTCGCCCGAGGAACAGGCGTTCTGGGATTCTCTGCGGACTGAGCTGGATGCGGTGCTGAATCTCTGGCAGCATTCGGCTGAAGCAGAGGAAGGAGAAAAAACAGTCATACGCCAGGCTGCTTATGCGGCATTACAGGCGGCGCAGCGTGCGTACGAGGCTCAGATGCGCTTTGGTATGGCTCAGTTAGGCATGGCAGCCTGCCTGCTGGATGCGGAGACGGTGAATGAAAGTGCCTCTCATTTCCGGGCGGAGCTGCAGCGCGAGTACCGGCAGGATTTCCAGGCGGTGATTTATGCTGTGCCATGGGGGCTGGAGCTGGTGCCGGAAGATGAGGACAATAAGGGACTTCCCACGCATGAGGCGGGAGATGCCGAGGAGGGGACGGTCGACCTTGATGCTCCCGATGAGGACGCTGCGCTGGATGCGCCGGCAACTCCCTTAATGGTACAGGAACTGGCCCACGAGCTCTCGCATACCGAAGCAGCCCGTGCGGAGTCTGCCGGGCGGGCGTCGGCTCTGTGGCTGGGGTATCTGAGGCTCTGCGCCCAGCAGGTGGAGCTTTGTTTCGGCTCTGAACGCGGTGCTGCGCTGGTGGCGGGGGTACCGCTGCCCGGTGCGGTGGAGATGAGCTATTTCCAGGCGGTGCAGGAACGCTCCAAACGCTTGTTCCTGGAGGCCGAACAGGCATGGGAGGCTTATGTGGCGGCGGTTGAGGCTGCGCATGACCCCGGCTGGCAGGCATCAGAGGGGGCTATGGCCCACACCCCAGTTTCTGCAGAGGCCAGGCAGATGCGGTTCCCGCTCTATGCCACGCATGAGCAGTATCTGGCCTTTGTTCTCTCGCCCCATCTGCAATACGCAGAGCCGGAGCCGATGCCGGATACTACCATGGCGGATGAATAAGTACGAGGTACGAGGTGTTATTCTTCCTGCGCTGTGCGCGCAGTAGACTGGAATTGAAATGCAGGGCTTACGATCCGGCTGCCGCCAGGGCAGTATGCGTTGCTCCATCTCACTTCGCAGGCGCGCCTGCCTGTCCCCATACTTCGTACCTGAAAATCCCCGGTTCGTATGAACCGGGGATTTTGAAAATCAGCGCATGTCGAGCATGGGCACCAGCAGAGGGTCGTCCGGGCCTTTGTAGGCTGCCAGCGGGCGGTACAGGGTGTTGTCCTCCAGCTGCTCCAGAATCTGGGCCACCCAGCCGGCACAGCGGGCAATGGCAAAGAGCGTGGTGAACATGCGGGTCGGGATGCCCAGACTGTAGTACACCGTGGCAGAGTAGAAGTCCACGTTGGCATTCAGATTCTTGCGGGCGCGCATAATCTTGGCAATGCGGTCGCTCATGCGGATCCACTTCGGCTCACCGATGGTCTGGGTGAGGCGGATGGCGATGCGGCGCAGAAGCGGTGCGCGGGGGTCGAGCGTCTTGTACACGCGGTGACCGATGCCGAAAATCTTTTCCTTGTTGGCCAGCTTGCGGTTGATGTATTCTTCCACATTCTCTTCCTCGCCGATTTCCTTGAGCATCTCGATGACCGCCTCATTGGCACCACCGTGCAGCGGGCCTTTCAGGGAACCGATGGCGGAGGTGATGGCGGAGTACATATCGGACAGCGTGGAGGCCGTCACGCGGGCAGAGAAGGTGGAGGCATTCATGCCGTGGTCCGCGTGCAGAATGTAGGCCACATCCAGGATGTGGGCCTCTGCTGGGTCGGGCTCAGTGCCTTTCAGCAGCCAGAGGAAGTGCTCAGCCTCGCCCAGATCAGTGCGGATGGGGGGCAGGTCAAGCCCCTGGCAGATGCGGTAGTAGTACGCGGCCATGACCGGCAGTTTGGCAATGAGGGAAAGACCGATTTCCTTCATCTGGCTGGGGTCCTTGGTGCGGTCGTCATACATGCCCAGCATGGAGACAGCCGTGCGCAGCGCGCTCATGGGGCGGGCTGTCTTGGTGGCTGTCTTGAAGAAATCGAGAATCGGCTGCGGCAGTTCGCGGTCGTTGCGCAGACGTTGTTCCAGCCCGGCAAGCTCCTCGCGGTTGGGCAGCCGCTTATTCAGGAGCAGGTAGATGATTTCCGTGAAGCTGCAGAGGTCTACCAGGTCTTCAATCTCGTATCCGCAGTAAAGCAGGTGTCCCTGCTCGCCGCGTACATCGCTCAGACCGGTCTCAGTGGCGATAACGCCTTTGAGCCCCTTGGCATAAATGACATCTTTCTTGGGCTGTTGTTCGTTTTCGTTCATGCTGAAAGTTGGAAAAATGAGAGGGGCAGGCTACTAGGCCGCCTGCCGTGGCACTGGGGAATTTTTACCGGGGTGCAGGAAATCAGCAGCTGGCGTACCAGGCATCCTGCAGCTCGCCGAAGCTCTTGAGCTCCACATCGCTGCGGGCTTCGAGCCATGCCTTCACAGCTTCGCGCTGGGCGTTGCTGGTCTGGGTGGGATCCACTGCCTTGGCGATGATGCTGCAGCCGTCATCCGTGATGCTGCCTTCGCAATCCAGCCCATTGGCCTCGATGCAGTCTTCTACGAGAGCGTGCAGGAACTGCTCGCATTCTGCGGCGGCCACATCGCCCTTGTATTCAAAGGAAAATTCAAAGCAGAGTTCCTTGAACTCACCAACGCGATACTTCTTGCGGAGTCTCTTTTTCATGGTGCGGCAATTTTATGCGTATTTCCCACGCTTGTCAATCAAATTCACGCCTGCTGACAAGAGTTGAGAATGGCAAAATTAAATGCGACACGGCGAGAGCACAAAAAAGGTGCTCTCCAGAAGAAGGGATGGTATAGTTAATTCGCTAAAACCAAAAATACACTCTCTATAGGAAAAACGCCTAAGACTTTGTACATTGTACATGCAAATAGCAATTTACCGGTTACCTTCTCATTATTTCAATTCGTAACCTTTTGTCGTTATAAATATTAGCAAATTTTGACGAAAATATCAGCCAGCAAATCTGAAACAGACCCATCATCGTGAAAACATGCCGGAAAGA
>JAFNWZ010000076.1 GCA_017379255.1 Akkermansia sp.
GAAGGCGCAAAGAAATACATGTTCGAAGCCTGCAAGGGAGGCAACATGATTCCGCGCTACAAATGGCTGCAGATGACTGACCGCCTCGACTCCTGGGAGGACCGCGAACGCCCCGAGGTGGCCGCTGAAATCGAACGCGGCAACCACCACGTGCTCTACTACCTCTCCAGCAAAGCACCCACCCCGGCAGAGCAGATCGGCATGCTCCGCCAGGCGGCAGAAAAAGGCAACCCCGAGGCGCTTTACGCCCTCTCTGCCCTCAGCTCCCGCAATGCGCCCAAGGAAAGCTTCACCTTGTTGAAGGAGGCGGTGCGCCTGCACAGCGCCGATGCACTTTATGCGCTGGGCTCTGCCATGGTGGATGGCGACCCGAACAATCCCATTCTACGAGAAGCCGGCATTGAACACAACGACCCCGCCGGGCGTGCCTTCATCAAGCTCTCTGCCATGATGGGCAACATCTCCGCCAGTTTCTGGCTGGGTTCCACCAGTTTCTATGGCAAGTGCGGCATGCCGGAGGACAAGGCGCGCGCCTTCCAGCACTTCGATTATGGCGCCGGCATCGGCAATGCCACCTGCGGCACCGCCGCCGGTATCATGATGCTGCGAGGGCTCGGCATCCCGCAGGATACCCGCAAAGCGCTCTACTACCTCAACCTGGCAGCCAACATGGGCCAGCCGCACGCCGTCATCATGCTGGCCTATGCCCAGTATTCCGGCACCGGGCTGCCGGCAGATGCAAAAGCAGCCAGCAAGCTCCTGCAGGAAGCCGCCGCCATGGGGCAGAAACGCGCCTATATCTACCTGGCCTACATCACCGCCAAGGGCGGCCCCAAACTCACCGCCGACCCCAAACTGGCAGACCGCTACGTGCGCATGGCCGCACTGGACCTGGGGGATGAAGCCCGCGAGACATACGACAAGCTCATGGCCGGGGGATGGAACCCTGAACCATAAGTTCATCCCCACGCGCAGCGTGGGGATTTCGTCCTTTGCGCCAGCAAAGGATTTCATACCCGCCGCCAGGCGGGGATTTCATTGAGCCGCGCAGCGGCGACTTCCTCCCCCGCTGCCTCAAGACAATCGCTCGCATTCGCTCCCTCAATGAATTACACGCTTGCGCACGTATAAAATCCCTCAGTTCCTGCGGGATGAATAGCGGCGTATGATTTATCGGCATTACATGCCGATAAATGCCGATATCATACCTTGACTTAGCCTCCCATAATCAGTAAAATACACCCATGAATCAAGACTCCTACCCCGTACCTACCCCTGTTCAGGGCAGCGCCGCCCGTGCCAAGGCCTTCCTGAACAAAGTATACATGTGGCTTGCCGTCAGCATGCTGATTACCGCCGGCGTGGCCGCCTACTCCGCCCAGGATATGGATTCCCTGATATGGGTGGCAGACCACAGACTGCTGCTCTGCCTGAGCACCCTGGGGCTCGTGGTCATCATGAGCTTTGCCGCCAACAAGCTCTCCGCCGGGGCCATCACCGCCCTGCTGCTTGTGTTTGCCGCGCTGCAGGGGCTGCTATTCGGGCCAATCCTCATCAGCTACGGGCTCGACTCCGTGGGCAAGGCCTTTGGCTGCACCGCCGCCATGTTCGGCGCCATGTCCATCTACGGCACCGTCACCAAGCGCAACCTGAGCACCCTGGGACGCACCCTCTTCATGCTCCTCATCGGACTCATTGTTGCCATGATCATCAACATCTTCTGGGGCAACGGCGTATTCGACACCATCATCTGCTGCGCAGGTGTGCTCATTTTTGCGGTATTCACCGCCTACGACACCCAGAACCTCCTCAAAATCGGCCTGAGCAATGATACCGAGCTGCAGAAGAAAGCCGCCGTGCTGGGAGCGCTTGAACTCTACCTCGACTTCATCAACCTCTTCGTATACCTGCTGCGCCTCCTCGGCCGTGATGAATAATCCGCCACCTTTCACACACACCGCGAACCGTCTTACCGCCACCGTAATTCGTAATTCGTAATTCGTAATTCGTAA
>JAFNWZ010000077.1 GCA_017379255.1 Akkermansia sp.
AGCTTTCCTGCACTTCGATAATCTGCCCTTCGTAGGCCCAGCGGGCAAAGGCGCAGGATTCCGGCAGCGGGCGTTCCTTCACGGCGCGCACAAACTGGCCGTGGTTCACGGAGTAGCCCAGCTCCAGCCATTTGCCGTCCTGGAACACAAACTGGCGGGTGGGGAAGGCATCCGGCAGTTCGTTGGAGAAGATGAACGCGCGGCCCCCGGCGTGTTTGAGTGCTTTTTCAATCGTGTCGTACACGCGCACAAAATTGCCTCCCACCATGAGCTGCAGATCGCGCAGCGCTTTGGAGCGGTCCACCATGTAATAGCGCGCGCGCAGGCGGTTGAAGAAGCCCATGGAGCGCGCCATGCTCACGGCCATATCGCCATTGCCCCCGCCGATTTCGATGATGGGCAGGCGGCGGTTGAAGGCCTTGCAGCTCTGCTCCCACTGCTGCACCAGGCGGCGGGCCAGCAGGTCGCTCATGGTGGCGGTGGTGGAGAAATCGCCGCGGAAGCCGATATCGGCAATGTTGGTGTTGTAGTAGCCGCCATCCGGGGCATAGAGGGCAATTTCCATGAACTCTTCCATGGAAATCCAGTTGCCGTGGGCCAGGATGTGCGGGGCAAGGTTCATTTGTTACTTGGAAAGCTCCAGCATGCGCTCCAGCGGGGCGGCGGCGCGCAGCCGCAGTTCCTCCGGCACGCGTACCTCGGGCGCCATGTCGCGCAGGCAGTTGCGCAGCTTCTCCAGCGTGTTGAGCTTCATGAATTCGCATTCGGCGCAGGAGCAGGTGCCCATGTCCACCGGGATGAATTCCTTGCCCGGCACCAGCTTGCGCAGGCGGTGCAGAATGCCCGTTTCCGTTACGATGATGAACTGCCCGCACTCACTTTCGCGGCAGTAGGGAATCATCTTTTCTGTGGAGCAGATGTGGTCTGCCAGCAGGCGGATGGCTTCCTGGCATTCCGGGTGGCACACAATCTGCGCCTGGGGGTATTTGGCCTTGGTGGCCAGCAGCTGGTCGCGGGTGAAACGCTGGTGCACATGGCAGGCGCCGTTCCACATGGTCATGGCGCGGCCGGTCTTCAGCGCGGTCCAGGCGCCCAGGTTCTGGTCAGGCACAAAGAGGATGGGGCGGTCTGCCGGGGCGGTCTCGATGATGCGCTGGGAGTTGCCGCTCGTCACGATGACATCTGCCAGTGCTTTCACGCCGATGGAGCAGTTCACGTAGGCCACCACATAGAAATTCTTCTTCTTGTTCTCCTCCAGGAACGCGGCCAGATCCTCTGCCGGGCAGGAGGATTCCAGAGAGCAGGCGGCGTTCGCATCCGGCAGCAGCACGGTGCGGCTGGGGTTCAGGATGCAGGCGGTCTCGGCCATGAAATGCACCCCGCAGAACACGATGACGTCGCACTCAGCCTCCTGGGCCTTGCGGGCCAGCGCCAGCGAATCGCCCACGAAGTCGGCT
Source organism: Akkermansia sp. (assembly GCA_017379255.1). GTDB lineage: Bacteria > Verrucomicrobiota > Verrucomicrobiia > Verrucomicrobiales > Akkermansiaceae > Akkermansia. The sequence goes on from JAFNWZ010000077.1 coordinate 1,458, forward strand.
AAATCCTGGATTTCCGGGCGCTGGTAGCTGTGCGCCAGGATGATGGCGTTGCGCTCCTGCTTGAGACGTTTGATTTCCTCGATAAGGTTTTCTTGTGCCATAGTATTAGTTCTTCTTGTCCCGTGTCATGTATTTCATGAGGGCGTAGAGCGCCGCCACCATGACAATGGCGAGCACCACGAGGTGCGATTCGTCTTTCACGGCATGTACCAGATCCTCCGGGCTCTTCATGATGTCGGGGTGTTCGCTGCCTACTTTGTCACCGAACCAGGCAAGCACCCAGCACCAGATGGCTGAGCCGGTGATGGTGGCGATGCTGAACATGGTGAAGTTCATCTTGACCAGACCGGCAGGAATGGAAATGAGGTGGCGCACCACCGGCAGGAAGCGCGCAAAGAAGATGCCCGCGGTGGAGTATTTGTTCATGAATACTTCTGCCTTTTCAATCTTGTGCGGCGGCATCAGGAAATACTTGCCGAAACGGTACATGAACGGGCGTCCCAGCAGCAGGGCCATGAAATACATGACGCACGAGCCAAGGTAGGATCCCACCGTGCCGGCCAGCACCACGCCCCAGAATGACATGTCGGCATCCGGGTAGGTGGCTACAATCGCTGCCGGGGGAACGACGATTTCGCTCGGCACCGGAATGATGGAGCTTTCCATGGCCATGAGCACCACGACGCCCCAGTACCCCCACTGCTGGATGCAGTCCATACAATAGACAAGGAATTCGTGCATGCGGGGATTATGCACACATTTGCATGGAATAAAAGTCTTTTCTTGCAATTTTTTCGCGCGCGTGATAGAGTTCCAGTCATGAAGATGTTTGTGGTAGCCGGTGAGAAAAGCGGCGATAAACAGGGCGCTCTGGTGATTCAGGAACTGCTGCGCCGCCGTCCCGATATGGAAATTGTGGGTCTGGGCGGTAACAGGATGCATGCTCTGGCTCCCGGCGTGGAGGACTGGGCCGATGCTGCCGCCGTCATCGGCATTGTGGAGGTGCTGCGCCACATCCGTTTCTTTGCACGCAAGCTCAAGGAAATGACGGAGCGCATTGCCGCCGAACAGCCGGACTGCCTGCTGCTCATCGACTATCCCGGCTTCAACCAGCGCCTGGCCGAGCGCGTGAAGAAGGTTTCGCCGAAAACGAAGATAGCCTGGTTCATTGCCCCCATGGTGTGGGCGTGGAAGAAGGGGCGCATTCCCAAGCTGGCCGCCGTGCTCGACCTCATGATGTGCACCTTCCCCTTTGAAAAGCCGCTCTTTGAGAAAGCCGGGTTGCGCACGGAGTTTGTGGGCCACCCGCTGGTGGATGATATTCTGGCCGCCCGCCGCACCGATGTGCGCGAGAAGAACCTCATCGGCCTGTTCCCCGGCAGCCGCAACCGCGAGGTGGAGCGCCATTTCCCGGTGTTCCTGGATGTGGTGAAGGAGCTCCGCACCCGCCACCCCGAATGGCGTTTCGAGACCTCCGCCTCCTCTGAGAAACTGGCCGCCGTCATGCGCCGCATGGCTGAGGAAGCCGGCATGCCGGCCGAGGTCATCAACATCTGCCCTGGCAGCTACCATGATCTGATGGACCGCGCCGAAGCCGCTCTGGTCACCTCCGGCACCGCCACGCTCGAAGCCGCCCTGCACGAGCTGCCCTTCGCGCTGGTATACAAGGTATCGGCCGGTACATACTGGATTGGCCGCATGATTCTCACTATCAAGTATATCGGCATGGTGAACATCCTGGTGGACAAGCCGGTAACCCGCGAGCTCATCCAGAATGACTTCAATGTGGAGAACTGCATTGCCGAGCTGGAGCGCCTCACCCAGCCGGAATCCCGCGCCAAAGTGCAGGCCGGGATGCAGGAATCCATGGACACCCTTGGCCACGGCGGCGCCGCCGCCAAAGCAGCAGAGGCCGTGCTTTCGCTGTTTGATGTATGAGAATACTGAGGGTAACCGGAGTCCTCATCGGCTTTCTGCTCCTGTTTGTTGTATTGACAGGCTGCTGCCTTGTGGAGCATTCTGCGGTACAACCGGCTCATAATCTGGCGCCGGGGGATGAGCAGAGAATGCGCGGGCATGTGGAACATCTGTGCGCGCAGCCGCGCTATGGCGATACACTGGAGCTTGCACGGTGCTACATTGAGGAAAAACTGACTGCTGCCGGCTGGCAGGTCAGCCTGCAGGAGTTCACCACGGAAGAGGGCGAGACCCACTACAACATCTGCGCCCTGCGCCGCGGAAAATCCGGGGAACGGTATATCATCGGCGCTCATTACGATGCGTGCGATACCGGGGAAGGGGAGAATCCCGGGGCAGATGACAATGCCAGCGCGGTGGCTGCCCTGCTGGAATTGGCGGCCCGGCTGCCAAAAGCTACGCCTGAGCATGATGTTGAGCTGGTAGCCTGGGCCTGTGAGGAACCTCCCTGGTTCGATAGCGCGGATATGGGCAGTGCGCACCACGCGGCAGCCTGCGACCGGGAGAATGTGCGGGGCCTTATCTGCCTGGAGATGCTGGGGTATTTCAGCGATGAGCCGGACAGCCAGCCATCCCTGTTTCCCGGGTATTCCCTGTTGCTGCCGACGGTTGGCAATTTTGTTGCCGTGGTGGGCAATCTGGAGGCATACAGCCTTGCGCAGCAGATTTATGCCGGCCTGAAGCAGCAGCTGCCGGCTGCCCGTATCAATGCGCCCTGGGCTGAGGGAACCGAATTGTTCTTCAGCGACCACCGCAATTACCACCCCCTGGGGATTCCCTCCGTCATGGTTACAGACACCGCCATGATTCGCAATCCCAACTACCATGAGCCGACCGATACCCCCGACACCCTCGACTACCGCCGCCTCAGCCTGGTCACGCGCGGGCTCGTCCGCATCGTGACTGACCTTGCCTGGCCGGAGCAGTGAGCGCAGCCCCAGGTTTTCCAGGATAAGGGCCAGAAGCGCCCCCAGGAACAAGGATAGAACTGCGTAGCCGGAAAACAGATACCGGCCGCATACCCTGGCTATACATCTGGTGTTCACAATGTTGCTTCCTGCTGCATGCAGTTGAGTATGACGGAGATGATGGGTTCCATCTCATCCGGCCTGGATTCGGCGATGAGGATGACCAGCGCCACGAGGGTGGCATCGGCCAGCCTTTTGCAGCCGTTGATGAAAAGTGCGTTATTGCGGTCGAGAAAATACAGGAACACGGCGGCGGCAATGCGCTTTTTATGCTCGGATGCAAAACAAAAGGATATCGGCTGGGGTCAGGGGCACATGTGTCCCAAAGTTTCATTAGGACTGCTTTCAAATTCTTGTAGCACAGCTAATTAACAATACGCTGCTAAATTGTAATCTATCGGCGAGCGTAGCGAGCGGAAATTTATAGCCCACGGCAGTGGGCGACAGATGTTAGGCAGGTGCAAGCGTGCGTTAGCACGCGCAGCGCCTGCTACCTCAAAAAAAATAACAGGAACCCGTGGAACGGGTGACAGAATGCG
>JAFNWZ010000078.1 GCA_017379255.1 Akkermansia sp.
CATTCAGCACCCAATAACCATCAGCCGAAATCGTAGGAATAAACTCACGCGGAGCATCCTTAATTATCTGCTTCGCTGATTCCAGCACAGCCTCAGCCCCATCCTTGGCAGACTCTGCATCATCCCTGGCTTTCTCAGCATCATCCACCAGGTCATCAACACCATCCAGCTTGTTCAGTGCATCCTTGGCAGACTCCAGGGCATCCCTGGCATCCTTCCCTATACCCTTCACCCCCTCAGCCACACGCAGCGCTTCGTTCATGGCCTGCACGGCAATCGTGCTGGCCTGCCATTCAAGCTGCACTCGTTTGCCCACATCCCCCGGCAGCAGGACATCCAGCGTGCGGTGGGCAAACACAGCCGCATCCGCAACAGCAAGTTTGCCCAGGGCACTCACCCGGCCCTCCAGCAGGCGGGTTTTCTCACCGCTTTCCGCGGTGATCCAAACTTCATACTCCCAGCGTCCCTCCGGCAGCGGCGGGATAGAAACCAGCACCGTGTTGCGCTTTTCGTCAGCCTCACTCAATGTCAGCTCAATCGCAAAATCCTGACCATCGCAATGCACCGAACCTGAAAAAGTCACCCCATCCAGCCCGGCAGCATCGCCGGATTCAGCATCCTTGAACCGGAATGTACTCTGCCACCGCGTGCCGGCCAGCACGCTCAAATTGCTTGAAACGCCAAGGAAATTAAACATACCACCTTAATACCACAGTACTCCTGGAAAAACCTATTCCCGCAGACGAGAAAAGGGAGGGGAACAGCCCTCATCCTGTTCCCCTCCCGCGGTTTATCTCCCGGTGCCGTTTATTCAGCGCACTGGATTTCCTGCACACTCTGCAGGTACTTACGGCAGGCACCCATGCTCATCTGGGCAACCACCTGGCCATAGTTCACGCGGCCATTGCCCGGGCCATCGCACATGATGGAAAGGTCTTTCCACATGCCGAAGTAAGCATGCTCCTTAATGAACATCGGGCAGAGGCGCACATTGTCAGAACCAGCCATGTACGGCAGCAGCTCCGTCTCCACGATATCCACGCCATACAGGCGCAGCAGGCGGCCTTCCTTCATGTCGTACACACCCCAGCCCGGGTCAGTCACTTCAAGCTGCTGGGAGAGCGAGCGCACCTGGCTGGAGGACATGAAGCAGACCGCATGCGTCACGCCGGGGATAAAGGCCTTGGCCTTCTTCAGGCGGGTTACGCCCTCGCGGAACTTGGTAACGGTCATGTTACTCTCATTAGGAGAGCCTCCTTCCACATGGTCAACATGGATGATATTCTTATCATTGTCCAGGTCTTCCAGGAATGCACCCTGTTCACCAAGGTAGTTAGTGCCGAGGATGCCGCCGCCGATGAGTGCGGAATAAGGGCCGCTGGCAGCAGAGGAAACAGTGGTCTTGCGGTAGATACCGTTACTGTCCAAGTGCATGCCGATGATAACCTCATCCTTCTTGCGCTGCGCTTCGGCCTTGATTTCAGTCACAATGTTCGGAATGCCATGCTTCAGACGGTTGGAATAAGTCTGGGCATCGCAAGTGAACTGGTGGGCTGCGTAGAACGGAATCGCAAACATCTGGCGGGCCGTGAACGTGTCGCGAATCGGATTCTCCACATTCTGGTAAGCGGAAAGAATGCGCTTCATTTCGCTCTTTCCAGTATAATCAATCTGCATGCTCTTGCCCTCACAGTTGGGCATGATGGTCACATGCGGCGTAAGCACCGAATGCTCCTGCTGCAGCTGGCGGGCAAGAATACCGGTGTACTTAGTCCCGTACTTCTCGGAAATACTCAATTTAGGTTCAGTAGCCATGCCTCCTACATACCACGCAAGGCTGCAAAAAACCTATTCCCCCAAACGGAAAAGCTTTTCCCAGAAACGAAACATCCCCGGAGCCGGAGCCCCAGGGATGCCGTCTGTTATGGCAGAGACGAAAGAAAATCAATCAATACCGTGCAACTTGTTCAGCTCTGCGTTGGCTGACTCATAGAGCGGGTTAGTCGGGTCAAGAACTGCCGCCATTTTCTCCTTGTTGGCATAGAACGCATCAAGCTGCTGCTGGCGGGTCAGCTTCGGCTGCGCCTGCCCGCGCCCGGCAAAACCGCCGCCCTCGCTCAGCTTCGCTCGCATCGCATCCAGCAGGCGGATGCCATACGGACTCATCAGCACGCCCATATCATCAGCCTTCAGTCCAGCTTCGCGGCCAAGCCGGGCAGCAAAAGCCTGGGTAGACTTCAGGCGGCTGGCAAAATCCTTGCCCCATTCCTTACGCAGCTCAGCCCCCAACTCCCGGTTCTGCTCCTTGTAGCGCGCCTGGTAAACAGCAAGCCCCTTGTTCAGCAGGGCAGCGGCCTTATCGCCGGGAATACCCAGCTCCTTAGCCAGGTCTCCCAGCTCACCGTGAATCTCTGCCGGAATCTGCGTGCTCTCCCCCAGGTCAAAAGCATACTCCTCCTGGTCTGCATCTTCCTCTGCTGACTCCTCACCAGAATCATCAGCAGAATCATCAGCACTTTCTTCTTCCTCCTGGTCGGCATTGTCATTCCAGGCCCAGATATTCTTTTCCTCCGCACCGGAATCCGCCTGAACCTCCTGGAGATTTTCCTCCGGCTCCAGGGTCTCCGGTGCATCCTGCACATCGGCCGTCATATCAGAGTCAGGCATTCTCTACCTCCTCTCCATCGGCAGCTTCCAGCTTGCGGAGGTTTTCCCGCGCTTCATCCACGTGGGCAGCCTCCCAGGCAATACCACGCAGCACGCCCATCTTCGTGTCCGCCTGGCACGCGCTGTAAGGATTCATCTCACCGTTAAACGCGAAAATCGTATCCTTCACCTGCAGAAAATCTGCCAGCTCGTCCATCACCTCCGGAGTAAATACACGCGCAAACAGCTCACGGCGGGCAACCACCTTGCGCTGAGTCGCAACAGCTACGTCATTCGGTAAATAAACCATGCCAATATGCTACCACAAACACCCAGGAAACACCTATTCCCGCAGACGGAGCGGCAACCCACACAGCATCAATGCACAGGCGGCAGCGAGCCCTGAGCCTGCAGCGCAGCCACCACCGCGCCCACACCCAGCACCTCCGAAAGGTTCACCACCTCCTGCTCATAAGCGCCATCCATCTTGTTTAGCTCCTGCACACAGCGCAGCGCCTCCGCAATCTTCCCGGCAGCAGCACTCTCCTCCGCCCACTCCTGAATCTTCACCATGCGCTCATTCTTCGTCCAGATAGCACGCTTAATCGCCCGCTCATCCCGCTTGCGCTCACACTCATGCGCTTTCTCCCGCAGGCGGCTTATCTCCTCCTGCACATAAGCCTTCTTCATGAGTTTTGTAGCACTCTGACCAGCCGATTCAATCTGGCACTTAAATGCTTGCGCGTAAGCCTTACGCTGGCTTATACCGGACACAACAAGCCGGCAGAACTCCCTCTGCTGCTCATTCAGGTTATCTGTATTCTCGCTCATAAAAACCTCCTACTTCGCCCTCAAAATCACTTCGCAATTCTTACTTCGTAACTCGTAATTCTCACTTCGTAATTCATTCATAACCTTCCACCCTTCTGCACACGCCAGCGGCGCGCCCATTCCTGCTCCACCCGCTTATACAGCTGCCCCAGGGAACCGACCAGCTCCCTACCACGCGCCGTCAGCCCCCAGACCGAAACGCGCCGGCGGTAAAAATCCTTCCGCTGCGCATGCCGCACCAGCCCCTTTGACTCCAGGTAGGAAAGCGTGCGGTACGCCACGGTGGCAGAAATGCCACCCAGCTTCACCACCTCACAGACCTCCATATCTTCGCCGGCCTTATTCAGCACCATCAGCGCCACCACCATAGCAGATGACAACCGCACCCGCATCATGACCGTGGCCATACTCAAAAAATCAAGCTCCATACGCATCAATCATCAGAATCTAACACCTTGTGCCACTCCGCCAGAGTATCCCCGGAATCAGCAGACACACCGGCAGCACCTTCATCCTTCGCACTTCGTACCTCACACTTCGCACTTCGTACTTTCCCAGGCTTCCAGCCAGCCCATTTGCGCCAGCGCTCGGCATGGGAGAGTACATCCTCCAGGTCCTCAAAGAACTTCCGTTGCCCACGCGGCGCATAAAACCCATTGCCCTCCAGCCGTGAGTCCTTAAAATACGCCCCCAGCAGCTCCGCCGAGGCATCCGCCTCCGGGCAGCGGCTGAACGCCTCCAGAGCAGCACAGCGCACATCCGGTGCCAGCTTCCGGCTACGGCTCGCACTGGGATGCACCGCCCGCAACCTCTCCAGCCAGGAATCAAAACCATCGGGGGTGGGGGCAGGCATCTCCGCGTGTACGCCATCCAGCGTCGCTTTACCAGCACACCCTTGATTAGGTATAAATTCTCCCTCTCCCTCTGGTAACGCTTTCTGTAACGCACCTGTAACGGCATCCGCGTTACAGGCCTTCCTGCGCTCCCGGTGAGCATTCACCCGTTCCTGAGTCCCTGCGCGTCTCTTGGAATTCTCGCCATTGTGCTTATCGAAATCCATCACCAGCACATAACCTGCGGCATCCACCGCGGCCCAGCCCAATTCACAGAATGCACGCGTGACACCCACCCGGCCAACCAAGGCATCCACCTCGTCCGAATGCAACTCCGTTGCTCCACTGGCACAATAAGTATCCAGCCAGCAAAACCAGCGCACAGCATAGCCCAGGGCCTCCATCCGGCCGACCCCGAGCAACCGCGCCAACCGGAAAATCTTCGGACTCTCCGGCAGCGTCACTTGAACCTTAATCCAACTAGCCATAAAACATAATCCCGACTCTATTCTATGTCAAAATCCCGACTCTGCAACACCTGGGACGGAGCATGCGTCTTACCATGCACCAGGTCATGAACCACATTCTCCAGCGCACACACCGTTTCCTGGGCCTGCTCCTCATCCATCCCCAGATGCTCCAAAGCCTCCGGCATCGGCTTCATAAACACCAGCCAATGAGTCTTGCCGGCACGCTGCCCGAAAAGCGGCGGCATAGGCGCAAGCTCCACCACCTCATTCAGTTTTACCTGTTGCTCATTCCACTTGAACACCAGCACGCCGAACGGCTTCAACACCCGGAAACACTCCCGGAATCCCTGGCGCAAATCATCACGCCAGGTCAGCTTATCCAGCCTTCCGTACTTCTTCGCCAGCCAGCTATTCTCCCCCGCGCGCAGCAAGTGCGGAGGGTCAAACACCACCAGGCGGAACGAACAGCAGGGAAACGGCATATTCCGGAAATCGCCCACAATATCCGGCCGCACGCGAAGCAACCGACCATCGCAAAGCAGAGCCTCCAGCTCCCGGTTATCCATGAACACCGCAGCAGGATTCTCCGGGTCATACCAGCACATCCTGCTCCCACAGCACGCATCTAAAATCACCTTATTCATCAGCACTAAACAAAACAGCCAGAATCAAACCTGCAAAAACCCACAGCTCAACCATAACATCAGCACCGGCATGTCCAGATGATTGACAGGATTATCCACAGCGGCATGCCTGCCATCAGCACCAATACCGCAGCAATAAACAGCCAGACCACGCCGAAACCAGCGCAGCACAGCAGCTCCCACAAACCTTCAGAAACCCTCCGGATCATACAGCAACCTTTCCAGTAACATTCATAAAAATCATTTCCTGACAAAACCAACCGAGCGGCAACCCATCTGCTGGGGAGGCATGAACGTGGGCTGAACCCTGGCACTCGCACGCGCCATGCGGGCATCCGCCTTGCGCTTCAGCACAACATCCTGCAACTCCAGCAAGCGCGCCACTGGAAACTCACTCCCCGCCGGCGCACCCTTTGCCTCCGGAAGCCCCAGCTCCGCCGCCAACTCCTGGGGAATTGTCAGACTATCCGGCATGCTGCACCTCCATCTTCGCAAGAATTTCCAGGAACTCATCCCTGTTATCAAACAGCATCAGGCTCATGCTCAGGTGAAACCGCGCATGCTCCTTATCCAGGTGCACCACACTGCTGCAGCCAGTGCAAACCTCATTATCATCTGCACCCAGCATATCGAAAATACCATCCTGGTACGCCTTGACATTCGCCAGCCGGTTATCATAATCCACGCGGTGGCCACGCCAGAAAGTGACCAGGTACACAAAGCGCGGATGAAACTCCCCACGCTTCACACCGGCCTCCTGCATCGCCCGCAAGGCAAGCACCCGCGCCTGCCCGCGCGCCATCTTCACAGCGCCGGCACGCGCCCGGCCATCCCGCTTTCCGTGGTTCACATCCAGCTCCCGCGGCACCGGCGGCAAATCAATCACCAACATCATTGCTCTGCCCCCCTATCTTCCAACTGCGCCAGACACGTGCCCAGCTTGCCCTCATGGTCATGATCGAAGCCCACATAATCGCGCCCGACAAATGCCATCCCGCTCAAATCCGGGCATTCCGAATCCTCCGCCGGCACATCCTTGCGATACAATTCATTCTTCGCTATAAACCCAAGCGCCAGACCCGCTGCTTCCTTCTCGTGAATTCCCTTTAATTTTGAGAGTTCCTGCGCCAGCTTCTCTTTTAATTTTGAGAGTTCCTGCGCCTGGCGAATCTTCATTTTCTCATCACTCCGCCGGAACGCATCATAACAAGGTTTCCAGAACACATCCAGCAAAGCCGCCTCGGCGCGATTCAACTCCAGGACATAGCAAATCACACGCTCCTTCTGGAACACACGGACATAGATAGAGTCCCCATCCCTCAGACCGAACGAATACACCAGCTGCGCCAGCACCTGCGAAAACCCAGGGAAATACTTGCGCACAGTAAACGAGTATGACTGCAACGAAGTCACCCCCGCTCCCGCAGCGAGTTCCACACTCTCTATCGTCACCCCAGTCTTCTCCAGCAAACGGTTCAACAGCCGCCGGGCATTCTCACGCTCACCACCCACGCCGCGCGTGGCCAGAGCATACAGCTTCAGCAGTTTTTCCATTGAATCTTTCTTATCAGCCATTTTTCCCTCCTTTCACCATAATTCAACAGACAATTTCAGCCGAGCTGCTTCCTTGAACACAGCCAGTACCTCCATCACATCCTCCCTGCTGGCAATCCTGCACTCAAAATCACCGGCAGCCTCAATAGCCGCCGCAATCTTGCGAGCTCGCTTCCACCAGATAAGCTGCGTCCGGTGATTATACAACCCGGCAAACCACAGCATAACCGTCTTATACTTTTGAGGAGCTGCCTCTGCCAAATCCTCCACCATTACACGCCACGACCAACTGGAGCAACCGTAAAAACTCCCCTCCACATGATTACCTGGAGCATATGCTACACTTATTGCGTATCCCATCACGATTCCTTTCTGCTTTACCTATATCTCTCACAACACGCCAGCGAGCGCCAGCGGAACCAAATGTCTTCCTTTACGCTGCAATACTTATCGCTGCATCTGTCCTTATGACAGTAGTACAGCTTCTTAATCAGCTCGAAAAACTCTTTCAGAATCTGCACAGCGTTCCCACGGTCAGACTCGAATACACGGCACCACGCACAATAATCCTCGCCTATAATCTTGAGATCCGTCTGGCAATCCCAGAGCAACTTCAGAATAGCCTCGCGGTTCTTGCGGATATACCCCCTGGCAGTAGGACGCACTTTTCTCTTAGCCATTTTTCTGCCCCTTTCCGTCCAGGTTAATCAGCAGCTCCGCAAACGCATCGTCCGCAATGGACTCATAGCGCTGCACATCATACCACAGCCGGTGAATGCACGGATGAACATCATTACCCAGGAACATACCGCCCTCCAGGCAATGCCGGGTATAGAAAATCCACCCCTCCACATCATACTCACCGTATTCCTGCATCTCCCGCACGCGGGCAGTCTCCAGCATACCGCGCAACAGCCGCAGCACCTCTGCAGCCTCATCCGCCTGCGCCACAGAATAGCGGCCATTGCGCCGCCAGCTATTCCAGACCACAGCCGTGTACTGCAACTCCGGCACCAGCTCATGCCCCGCCAGCCACTCCGGCTCAAAATGAATCCATGTAGCCATAACTAAAAAATCACTTCTGCCCTTCATTTTTCATACCCAGCAGCTCCGCCAGCGCCCGCGCCTGGGCAGCCAGGCGTTCAGCAGCATCCGCCGTAGCATGCCGGTTACCCTGGCGCGCCACCGTCAGCAACTCCTGGCACCGCTCATGCACCCGGGTCACCATACCATCATACGGAGGCCCAAGGTGTACCACTTGCCCGTTCATCGCAGCACCTCCATTCTCGTCAGATTCATCTTCACAAGCTGCTGCCACAGGTTATTCACCTCAGCATACAGCTCATCCTCCGTGGCCACATCCTTGGCCCGCACCTTGTATCGATGCAGAGCCCTGGAATCACCGGCGGCATACACCTTGACACTCACAACATGGTCCCCGCTCCGCGTAATGGTCATGCAATGACCACCGCGCAGCAGCGGTTCCATAGACTGGATTTCCACGAAAAGCCGACTGCACGCCAGCAGCTCATTCATCGGTTCACCATCATTCATGCTGCACCTCCCTCCTGATTCACCCTGTGACGCAGCGCCCTCCACTGCTCAGCCTGCACCACAGCTGCATTAAAAGCATTCTCCCATCCAAGCTCCCTTGCCGAAAAATAGCGGCAATACTCCACCCCCCTGATTTGCATACAAGCGCGGTATCCGCAAAAAGAATGTCCCTTATCATACGAATACTCCCTTACATTTTTAGCCCCCTTCGGCTTGTCCGGCTTGCCATCCGGCATCTGCCAGCCCCGCGGGTCATACTTGATTTGATTATCCTTATCCATAACAGAAACTTGCCAGCTTGCCACGGCCCGGCTGGCGGCGGGACTCATTCTATGCAGGCACCCCGGAAAGCCACACCGTGGCCTGCGGCTCTCCAGGCGAAACCGCCGTGGGGAATCGAACCCCACCCAGGCCACGCACCAGGAAGAATGCCCAGACCTAGTGCCTCCACGCGGTAGATTATCGGAAGCACATTTTAAGCCCGTGCCTCCACCAGGCTACCAACATATATACATGGATAATTCAGCCGCCAACGCCTCCCGGCGTTAGCATGCCGCGCCCGGGACTCGAACCCGGCAGGGCAGCCAGGCCGACCACCCCTCCGCACACCCTCTCCACCCTCCGGCAGAGCCATGCCACGCAGCAGAATTTCCGGGAACTTATTCTCTCGCTCCCCCGGTGGAGCGCAGGCAGCTCTCTACAAGCGCACAAACTACCCCTATAAAAGCGCTTGGACGGAACCTATGTAAAACCAATCCTACTCCAGCATCACCCTGCATCCATACAAGGAGCGCCGATACCTCATATCACGCGCACGCCGCAGCCTCGCACGAGCCCTCTCACCAGCCTGACGCAGCCTCGCAAGGCCGCGCACCTGCGACCGCTTCAGAATCGAAAACGGCCGCACCCCGGTAGAAGTCCGTATACGGACCTTTTTAGCACACAGCGCCCCGCCAGCACAAAAGCGAGCCAGAGACGAGCGCGCCACGCCCAATATCAAACACGCCTCCGCCGAAGTGCACCACCCCGTCGGCAGGGCATCCTTCGGCGGGCTCTTCTCTTCCGCCTGCCTGCGTACCCCCTCCGGCTCCCAGAAAAGCCCGGGAGCACATCCGCCCTGCTTAACCCGCACACTACGCACACCAGCACGATTCAACAAAGCCCTGGTAGAACGAACATGCAGCCCCAGCGCAGCCGCCGCCTCCCTGGAGGAAATCCACCCAGCCGGAACAGCATCCAAAGCATCCTGCGTAAACTTCGCCGTATGCCCCACCCCCGGCAGGGCAATGTAAAACCGGCCGTCAACAGCC
>JAFNWZ010000079.1 GCA_017379255.1 Akkermansia sp.
GATTGGCCAGGGATGAATAGTGACCCGATTCTTCCACGGTAAAATCAGAGATATCCCGTGTGAAATACTTTTCTGTATGGAGTGCCTTCGTAACCGTATTCGGCACAACCACACCATCCAGCACTTTGCCGAATGGAACGGCCATATACGGTCCATACTGCCTGCGCTCTCCCGGTGTCACCGGTACACCGTTAAGACGGGTAATCAGATTAATCATCTTATGATGCATAATACCTGCATTATAAGACAGAATCAGTTCGCCCGGATAGAGTCTGGTCAAAATCCGCAGCAGCCGGTTGTGTGCATCTTCCACCGCTTTCAGTACACGCAGGTTCTTATTCAGCGGACTCTTGATGATGGTTTCCACATTCTTGAAGATAATCACCGGGGACTTCATATTAACCGCATAAATCGGGCGGCTCATTCGGCTGCCCCGTGCTGCGATATTGATAAAGCCCTGCTTTTCCAGCAGTTCAATGACCCTTCCGCTCATGCCTGCCGCATGGCACGGATGATATACCACGTAAGTATAGTCTCTTGCCAGCAGTTCGCTGAGTACTTCCATCAGAATGGTCTGGCCCAGGTTGGCAATAGAGCTCTTTCGGCTGTAATACAGACCTCCGATGACCGCAATGGCACCGGCCGCCTGTGCTCGAATGTATGCTGCGATATCCTGATCCCCGAATTCTTTCAGTAAATCAATACTGTCCAGACGGCTGACTGCCGCCAGCGCAACCACTTTGTCCTCACGCATACCATCACGAATCCGCACAGTCCGCACATCCGGACGGCTCAGGTAGGCCTTCACAGTTTCATAATCAAAGCCCCAGTCTGTCAGTTCCTCCTTCATGTCCTCGATGGCTTCCCCATCCCGGTCCATGTAGGCTTCCAGACGGATGTCGCGTGCCTGAATCATATGCTTATATGCCGGCTCACGGAGATATAGACTGTTTTCAAAGATATAGTTCTGTGCTACCGGGTCTATCAGATTGGAAATATCCCGGTTCAGGTCGATGTTTTCACGAATTTTGGTGGAACTGATATCTTCGTAGTATTCTTCCAGGGTAAGATTGATAATGCTGCCGCTGATCGGGTAGCGTTTCGGTGCAGTGCCTGGGCAGACAGGCTGTGCTGTCGGTGCAGACTGACTGCTGTTTCTTCGGAAGATAATATGGTTGAATGTATGGATGGAATGTTCCTTTTCCTCCGCACGGTAGCAGGAAGCATTCTCGATTACATCACTTCCGGCCACGAAATACAGCTGACGGTCAGCAAAGAGTTCCTTCAGCTGCTTCAGATCATCCGGATTGGCGATATTTACCGGAATATGATCCGGGAAAATATAAATTTCAGCTTCATCGGCCACAGACATGCTCATCAGCTTCCGGCGCTGCAGTCTCGGCTGAGTCTTTTTCGACCAGCTGAATTCATCCAGTGCCAGATAAACTTCGTATCCCATGTTGCGGATTTCTGTGGCAATCGCCTTATGGCTCAGGCTGAACGGGTCGAAGGTTCCCGGGAAGAAAGCAACTTTTTCCCGGTCAGGAATATGAAATGGACCCTTTTCCGCTTCGTAGAGTGTGATGAAACGGTAGATGTGGTTCAGCACAGCTGCATTGTTGAAGAAGTCCAGTCCCTCTTCCTTCTGTCCGTCATATAAGGTCAGCATTTTCTTGCCGCTGTGACAGAAAATCTGGTATTTTTCTTCCAGTGTCAGATTTGGAGAGCCGAAAATATGGGTTCCCATGGTCCAGAGGGCTTCGGAGCTGATTGTATTGTCATAGTTGGCGAATCCTCTGAGAATCAGATTCACCAGATGGTACTTACGATGCTCCGCAGCTTCCTCCGTTTCATGTTCCCCGAAATTAGTCCGATAAATCTGGTAGTGTTCCAGCATGACACCGAAGGTGTGCAGTACGGTAGACGCAGCCTGTCCGTTATTGGATTCAAAAAGCTTCATCAGATCGTCAATGGCTTCATCCAGTTCCTGCGGCGGCAGGTGGAGCATAATCGGTCCCAGATAAAACGGAATATATTTAGAGAACTGGTAATCACCGATTTCCAGGCCCTTGCTCAGTTCTACCGCAATTTCATTTCTCTCTTCCATGGGCATTCTGCCGATGATGGATACAAGGGCTTCCCCTGCGGCACGGCGGACGGTTACGGTTTCACTGACCTTGACCAGATTTCCCAGGTGAGTAGCTACATGAAGTTCCTCTCCCTTGCCGAAGCCGGACTGCAGATGCTTCATCATCAGATTGATATTGCCGATTTTGATGCCTCAGCAAGTTCCATGTTATCGAAGATGTCGTTGAAAGCGACCTCGGGCTCAATCATCCAGAACTCGGCAAGGTGACGTGGAGTGTTTGAATTCTCGGCACGGAAAGTAGGGCCGAAAGTGTAGATTGCACCAAGCGCTGTAGCTGCCAACTCACCCTCGAGCTGACCCGACACTGTGAGGCTTGCCTGCTTGCCGAAGAAGTCGTTGTCGTAGATGATACTGCCGTTCTCGTCCTTCTTCAAGTCATAGAGGTTCATTGTAGTAACCTGGAACATCTGGCCTGCGCCCTCACAATCCGATGCAGTGATGAGCGGAGTGTGGAAGTAGTAGAAGCCCTTGTCGTGGAAGAACTTGTGGATGGCATATGCCATGTTGTGACGGATGCGGAACACAGCACCAAAGGTGTTGGTACGTGGGCGCAAGTGAGCCACAGTGCGCATGAACTCCATTGTCTGTCCATTCTTCTGCAATGGGTAGGTATTGTCGCAGGCACCGAGCAGCTCTATCTCTGTTGCCTGAATCTCGACAGCCTGACCACCGCCGATTGATTCCACGAGCATACCGTTCACACTGAGGCAGGCACCTGTGGTGAACTGCTTCACGAACTCCTCGTCGAACTTGTCAATGTCAATTACAACCTGTACGTTGTTGATGGTAGAGCCGTCATTAAGTGCCACAAAGGCAACCTGTTTGCTACTGCGGCGTGTTCTCACCCAACCGCGTACGTTTACCTCAACACCGGCCTGACCGTTCTTGAGCAGGTCGGAAATTCTTGTTCGTTTTATCGGTTTCATTATTTTATTCTGTTTTCTTCGATTCTTTACTCGTATGCACCAAGACGGAGCATGTTGATTTCCTTATCGGTAAGATAGCGCCAGTCGCCACGGCGAAGATTCTTCTTGGTAAGGCCGGCGAAAAGCACACGGTCGAGCTTGTTCACGCGGTAGCCAAGATGCTCGAGCATGCGGCGCACGATACGGTTCTTGCCCGAGTGGATTTCTATACCTATCTGTGAGCGGTCGGCCTCGTTAACATAAGAAACCTCGTCGGCATATACACGGCCATCCTCAAGCTCAATACCGTTGACAAGCAAGTCCATGTCG
The DNA here is from genome assembly GCA_017379255.1 of Akkermansia sp. Taxonomy (GTDB): domain Bacteria; phylum Verrucomicrobiota; class Verrucomicrobiia; order Verrucomicrobiales; family Akkermansiaceae; genus Akkermansia. Next base: position 3,385 of record JAFNWZ010000079.1, read on the forward strand.
GACATTGCCACGTTCTTGTCACATGTTACATGATAGATTTTCTTCTTCATGAACTTGGGGTGTGTGAGCTTTGCCGCCATGTCGCCATCGTTGGTGAGAAGAAGCACACCTGTAGTATTGCGGTCGAGACGGCCGACGGGGTATATTCTCTCCTTGCCGATACCACGCAGGCAGTCGAGCACAGTCTTGCGTTCCTGTGGGTCATCAACTGTTGTAACGCAATCCTTGGGCTTGTTCAAAAGGACATAAACCTTACGCTCGGGATTCACGCGCTCGCCATTGAAACGGATATCGTCGGTTGGAACAACCTTTGTACCCAACTCGGTAACCACCTCACCGTTAACGGTGATAAGACCGGCCTCAATGTAGCTGTCGGCCTCGCGGCGCGAACAGATACCCGCATTTGCCAGATATTTGTTCAAACGTACCGGAGCATCCGGGTCGAGCGTTGCATCACGGAACGCAGCGCGTTTCTTGTTACTGTACTTTGCATTGGGGTCATATGCACCCTTACGGTTTCCCTTATCGCCATACTTTGGACGGCGGTCAGATGGATATTTGGGAGTGAAAGGTCTTTCGCTGCCACCGTTTTCGGACCTGTAGCCGCCACGGTAACCACCACGTGAACCGCCATCACGGCCCTGACGCTGAACATCACTGCCATAACGTGGCTCGAAATCGCCACGGCCGCCTCTCTCACCGCCATAGCGGTTGAAGCCATTGCCCGAGTCGTTGCCATAGCGTCTGCCTTGTCTGCCACGGCCATACTCGCCACCGTTGTTATCCTCGCGGTTCGCTCTCCTGTACTGAGGGCGCTCGTCACCATTGTTAAAACGTGGACGACCCTTCAACTTGTTGTCGCCATCGAAGTTCGGA
>JAFNWZ010000080.1 GCA_017379255.1 Akkermansia sp.
CTGCCGGGGCTTCCTTTTTCTTTTATCCATAACCGGGGGCTTTTTTCAGCTTTACGCCGCATGTCCAGCCCCGCGAGGGGCGGCAGAAATGGAGGCAGAACACGGTAACTCCATATATCGTTTGCTGTCCTTCTCCTGTAACCGATGGGCCACATGTGCGTATTCCAGTGGGGAGCTGACCATTTTTCAACTTGATGACGCCCACCGCCTGTCATATAATGGCGGGCATGAAAAAGCTTGCCACCCTCCTTTCCCTGATGCCGCTTGCCATGGGCACCGAAGAAGCCATGAACCAAGCCCTGCACACCTGGCAGCAGCAGGTGGCGGCTTATGAGGAAGCCGTCAAAAACGCACCGTCGGACGAGCTCCGGGACAGCATCGACATTCCCGATGGCCGGGATATTGCCCCGCAGCTCTGGCAGGCTATGAACGGCCGCACCGGCACCCGCAAAAATGAGAAAGGCAAAGGCAATATCCCCACCTTTGAGTTTGAAAAGAGCTGGGCGCTGCCCGGTATTGTGTGGATTCTGGAGCATCCGCAGGCCTTCACGGCCGCTTTCACCGATGAAGAACAGGCGCAGCTCACCTACTTCGGCAACGCCATCATCGATTCGCTGGTGCGCATCCACTTCGCCAACCCCGGCGTGGGTGCCATCTGCCCCAGCATTTCCGCCACCTCCAGCGTGCGCGAATACGAACTGCTGCAGAAAATCTACCAGCGCAACCGCCACAAAGAAGCCCGCGCCTGCGCCGCGCTGGGCATGAGCCTCATGCTCAACAACCCCATGGTCAGCAGCGTGGAAGGCAGTGAATCCATGGCGCGAGCCAAGCGCCTCTACTACCTCAAGCAATCCATCCTCCTCGCGGGTAAGAACACCCGATTCGGCGACCAGCCCCTCGCCCAGGTGGCCATGGAACAGGCCTACTTCCTGCGCCATCTCACCCCGGGCAGCGTAGCCCCCCAGCTCGAGGTGAAAGACACGCAGGGCATTGCCCACACCCTGCCCACACCCGGCAAGCTCAATCTCCTGCTCTTCTGGTCGCCGGGCGAACAGGTGGGCACCGCCATGCTGCGCGATGCCGCCAAGCTCCAGGCCCAGTACCCCGGGCTGGAAATCCACCCCATCATGCCCCACGCCACGCCGGAGGAACAGCAGCAGGCGCTTGAAGAACTAGGCATTGAATCCTCCTTCACAGACGACGCCAAGGGCTCCGCTGCCCGCAGCTACCGCATCGGCATGCTGCCCACCTGCGTCCTCATCGGCAAAGACAGCCGCTTCCTCTACGGCGGCACGCCCGATATGAAACTGCAATCCGCCCTGGAAACAGCCACCGCCACGGAGCGCACGACAGAAAAAGCCGCCCGCCCCAGCGTCATTATCGAGGAAGCGCCCGCCCCGGTCATCCAGCCCGGCTCCACTCCCACACCTGCCCCCGGTGCCGTTCCCGCCCTGCGCGACATGCCGGAATTCTAAAACAGCATGTACATCTACATCGAGCCCTACATCCTGCCGCTTCTCGTCCTGTGCGTCCTCATCTATATCGGACGGTCGCTCATCAAAGCCCGCCGCAAAGGCGCAAAAAACGGCTGCGGACTGGGTTGCTTCGGGCTCATCTGCCTGGTGCTGGCCGGACCGCTCATCAGCTCATTCTTCAGCACCAAGGCGTTGTACGACAGCGGCACCCGCCGCTGGTATCTGCACACATACGATATCGATGGTACAACCTGCTACGGAGTCACAGTCTCTCCCATGGACGGGCTGTGCGAAACGGGCGAGCCCTGGTATTGCTGCATCGGCTTCCAGGGCGGCGAGGCCGGCTGGCTGAATTACCCCACCGAGCTTTACCTCCGCCAGGAACACGGCTCGCTCCACTGCTTCAATTTTGAAACCGGAGAAGTGCGGGACTTAGGCAACGTTCCCGTTGCTGTCCCCATGCAGCCTATCGAACAATTCTTCCGCCAGCTCTGACATTATGCGCACGCAACCGCATGCTCTCGTTTGGAGCGTTTCGGAGCGGGACGCAACACAAACCTTTTTCCATCCTGCAATTTGACATCTATTCCACGTCCTGTGATTTCCACATAACGGGTAATAGATTTCATGCTCATCTTATCATTGGGAGTAGATTCAATTTCAGAAACTCGAGGCTGTCGACAATTTAACGCCTCAGCCATTTGCTTTTGTGTTATTCCGGCCTGAACGCGCATCTCTACCAATCGGTCTGCTATGGAATATGCCCTGGCCTCCTGCTCTATATCAGCCCACTCTTCAGGCGTAAGCAAATGTGGCACATGCCCTTCTTTCAATGAGTCATGTGCTGCTCCCAACAGCGGATCTGCCTCAAGATATTCTTTCTTTTCCATGGCTTGATATTCAGGATTTCAGATTTCGTACGTATTCTGCACAGAATTGATTATCGGACGACTGGCTGTGTTTATCTCCTAGACAAATCAAATGAAGGTTATGTTCATCTAAATGACAATACAAATACAACCGGGTCTGAGCTGATGAAGATAATGGCTGCTGAGTCAAGGCGTGGCACCCTGCCGCTTCACGATGAACAAACGGATACTGTACCAGAAGCAATGGATTATCCGAACGCTCAAGAGCTTCATGATATCTCACGAGATTAACGAGCATCTGCCGGGTTTCCCGAGGATATTTCTTCAGCATCTTTTTGAGGTCGCGACAATACTGAGCCGCTTCTATTATCTTCCATTTACTCATCCCTGCACAGTCATACTATCACAGCATCA
>JAFNWZ010000081.1 GCA_017379255.1 Akkermansia sp.
GCTGAAATAATCAGCTGCGCTGAGCTCCTGCCCGCTCAGCACGGTGGTGTACTCCACGCTGCGCACCAGCTCCTGCGTCTGCACAGCCAGAGATTCCAGCCCGCTTACCAGGGTAAGGCTCTGGCCAATCTCCAGATTCTGAATGTTCACCAAGATATCGCCACTGAGAGTCAGCCCCTGCCCCAGCGTCAACCCGCCATTGATAGTGATTGCGCCGTCGATATCCAGGGAACTGCCCGCAAGCAGCAATACATCGCCAGTAATCAGGCTATCCCCCTGCACCTGCAGCGTCGTTCCGGCGTCGAAGGTGATGCCCGCCGAGCCCTTCAATTCCGCATCCCGCAGGAGGACGCGGGCTCTGCTGCCTGCCTCTACGCTCAGGCTTGCAGTATCCAGAATAGCGCCATCCAACACCTGCAGTGTACCGCCATACAGCGTTGTATCCCCCAGGGTACTGGTGCGGGAATTCAGGATTTCCGCATCCGTCGCTACGCGGCCTTCGTGGTTTGCTTCCAGAATGGCATCCAGGTGGGTCTTGGTATACTGTCCGCTGAAGATGATATTCCCTTTTGCCTGCTGGGTGTTTCCATCGGCATCGGTGTAGTCGGCATTCAGCGAGGTCGTACCACCATATACAGAGTCATAAATGGTAATATGCCCGCCGGTCTTGGCGGAAAGGTTCAGATCACCCTCAACATATTCACCATGAACATTTTCTCCACCAACATGAATACTGCGCAGACGATACGTAGAGTTTTCGCTCTCATAGTTTTTCTCAAAGCACACCGTCTCATTCCCGCTGATGCTTACATTTCCAATTTCAGAACAAATCGCGCCGCCGTAGGAGTAGGCGTTGGAGGAGGAGGCGGAGGAAGAAGCCGAGTTCCCCGTGAAGAGCACATCGCCATTCCCGGTGATGCTTACATCGCCACCAGCAGCATAAATCGCGCCGCCTACGGAGTCGAAGTAGAAGGAGGAAACAGAGTTTTCCGAGAAAGTCACATCTCCATTCCCGGTGATGCATACTCCACTAAAAGCATAAATCGCCCCGCCGCGGGAGCCGCAGGATGAAACAGAGTTCCCAAGGAAGCTCACATCTCTATTCCCGGTGATATTTACGCTAGACGCATAAATCGCGCCGCCGAAGGAGAAGATGCCGGAGGAGAGGGAGGAGGAAGAAGCTGAGTTCCCAGAGAAGCTCACATCTCCATTCCCGGTGATGCTTACACCACCTCCAGCATAAATCGCCCCGCCGTAGGAGTGGTCAGCGTCGTTGGAGGAGGTGGTGGAAGCAGAGTTTTCCAAGAAGCTCACATCTCCATTCCCAGTGATACTTACATCTCCACTTCTAGCATAAATCGCGCCGCCGTAGGAGTAGGCGTAGGAGTAGGCGTAGGAGGAGGAGGCTGTGGCGGTGTTCCCCGTGAAAGTCACATCTCCATTCCCGGTGATGCTTACACTATCAGCATAAATCGCGCCGCCGTAGGAGTAGGAGTAGTAGTAGGAGGAGGTGGTGGTGGCTGTGGCGGTGTTCCCCGTGAAGAGAACATCCGGATTTTCTGAATCCTCCACTCCATCATTCACATTCTGGATAACCAGGTTGCCGGAAGTATAAATAGCGCTATCCTTGTAGTTGGTAAAGGAAAGACCGGACAAGGTATCGAATACCAGTGAGCTCTGATTGCTCAGTGCCGGAGCATCGCCTCCGGTAAACTCCAGGGAGACTGAGGGAAGGCCATCAGACGAGGTAAAAAGCAGATTACCACCATCCATCGTTATATCCGAGGAAACCACTATATCCTGTCCCAGAAGGAAAGCATAGGAATCGGTTTCGGTATTGGTGGTGTAATCTGACAGCTGGTTAGAATCCGCGATAGTAATCTGCGTATAAGTATCCGGAAGTTCAACGGCCTGAGCTGAAAAAGCGCAGCATGCCGTCAGAACGGCTGATAACAGTACCTTGGGGAGATGCAGTTTCATGATAAGAAAAAGTGAATTATCTGCATAATACGCTTTCGGAATCCGTAAGTCAAGCACACAAACTGTTTCATTTCGAGAAAATTGTGATACCCGGTGCATCATTCCGCAAGACTGTGTATTTTTGCACAGAAAGTTGTTATTATTTCTGCCCCAGACATTAACCAAATATAATCTTACGGATTCCGAAA
>JAFNWZ010000082.1 GCA_017379255.1 Akkermansia sp.
CGCTCATGGAGGTGATGCGGCCTTTCGGCAGTTCTTCTTTCTTCAGATAAATCCGGTTGTTGACCACCGTATTTTTGAGCTGGACAACGCTGCCATCTTCCATGGTGAGACGGATGAGTCCCCATTCTCCCAGTTTGGCATTGTCCAGGTTCATCTGCACCCATTCGGGCGCAATGGGGGAGGGAAGTTCCAGGGAGATATAATCCTTAGGCTTGAGCTGGAATACCTCCATGACGCGGCTGATGCCCACATCGGTCTTGTTGCTGTATGCAGTGAAGTTGGGCGCCTCAACCGTGGTGTCGACATAGGGCGGCAGGGTGCGGTTCACGGCAAATTCGCAGATGGAGAGCCAGTTGGGGCGCGGGGTGATGATGCGGAAACGTACGTAGCGGGCGCGAATGGGTGACTTGGAGAGGTTGACAATGGCCAGGTTGCCGCGCTGGGGCGCTCCAACGGGCTGCCAATTTGAACCATCGTCCGAAACTTCGAACTGAACGCTTTCCGCATAGTCGCGGGCGCGCTGGCCACCCATAATCAGGCAGATGTTGTTGATGCTGATGGGGGAACCATGGTCCAGACAATACCATTGGCCGGCTTTCTGCATGGCATTATTTGACCAGAAGGTGTTCGACTTGCCATCCATGATTTTGGGCGAGTCATTCTGGGAATCGCCGATAGAGGCCGTAAACCTGGGAACAGCCCGTTTCTGCCCGGAGAGCTCGGCATATACCTTGGCGTTCAGGTACGAGAACGCGGCGTTGAGCACCGGGGTCATGGCGTATGCTGCAACTTCCACATCGTCTACCTTGCGCACGCCGCTGGCAGACCATTCATTGCGCAAGGTGGAGCGCATGTCGTACAATGCATTCACCGTATCGAAGAAATAGTGGAACATGTATTCATCCTTCGCGGCAAAGGCGGTCATGACGGAAGAACCGGCCACACCCACCAGCTCGAACTGGTCAAGCCAGGGGCGGATTTCCTCGCAAAGCCCGGCAATGGGGGCGCTGGTGTGAGTCAGTTCACGGGCGGCGGTTACGATGCGGTCGAACTCCAGCTGCAGGCGCTGCCCGGCCTTCTTGTCCGGGGCGTCTGCGTCAAGACTGGCGATGAAGGCTTTTGCCGTGTCGTTGATATCAACCGATTCTTCGCGGAAGTAACCGTGCCCGTTGGGCAGAAGGTAGGAATTGTGCTCGCAGAACACGCGCATGGCTTCGCGGTGGCGCGGGTAGAGACGCTTGATGCCTTCTTCCCACGTGGTTCTGGATTCAAAATCCTCGATATTCCAAGTGTAGTTGGCCACGCCAAAGAGGCCTACCTTGCTGGCCTCGGCGTGTTCCATGGGGTTTGCCACAAATCCGCTCATCTGGTTCTTCATGTCGGGGCAGGTATCCAGCCCGTAGGTGCGGCCCATGGAAAGGCGGCTGCGCTTGAAGTCGTTGCACGGCCAGTTCCACCAGATGAAGGTGGGGCGCTGCACATGTTTGTTCACCCATTGCTGGCCGGAATAGGTGATATCATGCACCACGGTATCGCCCGTCCACATCACCGGGATGCTCTTGTCCAGTCCGTTGCCCAGGGTGGTGAGGAAGTTCTCATTGGTCCAGCTGCGGTTGTAGCCGGTGGGGCACATGATGAGGGTCTGGTTTACATCCGGGTGCTTGCGGATGAAGTTTTCCAGAATGTAGTTCGTGAGCTGCACCTGGCGTTCAGCCTTGCCGATTTCGCCGCTGGAGTCGTCCACCAGCACGCCGAAATCGCGCACGCCCAGGTCATACATCTGTTTCAGTTTGGTGCAGAGGGCATCCAGCTGGTTCTTGCCGCCGTTGTCGTTCCAGTTCACCGTGTTGGCAGGGTGGATGGCCCATACAAAACGCACATGGTTCTGGCGGGCATAGTTGACCAGGTCTTTCAGTTCGGCAGCCTTAAGGGCGGGGTAGGGTTCATAGCAGCCGCGGCCGTGGTGGTAGGGGTCATCCTTGGGGGCGTAGATGTAGGTGTTCATCTTGTTGCGCCCCATGAAGCGGAACATGGAGCAGCGCGCCTCGAAACTCCAGGGTGCGCCGTAGTAGCCTTCCACCACGCCGCGTGCCGGCAAATCCGGCCAGTCAACCAGAATGCCCATGGGGAGTTCCCCCAGCCGCGTCACTTCGCGCAGGCTCTTGTCTGCAAATACATCATTGTGCGCCAGGGTGGCATCCGGCACGTTGTAAAGCATCTGGATGATGGACTGGCGGGCGTAGTAGCGGCCATCGGCATCGTTGGCGTAAATGGTGAGTTTGCCCGGAGTGATGTCGATAGCATAGCCGCCGGGAACATTCGGGAGCTTGTCCCACAGGCCTCCTTTGCTTTCCGGGGTGCGCATGAAGGTCTGGGCCTCTTTCACCCGCGTGGTTACTGAGCGCATGCCGTTGAGTTGCGGCTGGGGATAAATCACGACTGCCTCAGCGGCCTGCTGCCCGGTTATCAGAAAAAGTGCGGTGTTGAGCAATGCTCCGAAAAGAGATTTGAACTGCAGTTTCATAGTTGCTTCAATAGTGAGAGAAAAAGAAACAGGATTGTTTCTTAACTGCGCATTATACGAATTCCATCCCGGTATGGCAAGCAGGAAATGTTATTTCCCGGATTGAACCACATGTGTCCCAAAGATTTTTCCGTGGAACGCAAGCGCTGATAATACCAAGGCTTTCCCAAAAGAGGCTTTTTCGAAGCCCCTGTATTCAGATTTGAGTAAATTTCGGTGGAGAATGCGCCTTATCAGACAACTGATTCACCCAGGCCCACAAATCAATGTAGCTCATCAGATGGATTCTGATGAATGTGACAAGATAGGACATATGCCAGTCGTACTTTGCCTTGTTCTTAAGGTATTGAAGCAGCAATATGGCAATCATAGCCGTCCAGATCTGACACATCACGGCATTCTTGTTCGTTCCGATGAAGGTCTTAATGCGCAAATGCTGTTTTATGGTCTTAAAAAAGCTTTCAATCTGCCAGC
>JAFNWZ010000083.1 GCA_017379255.1 Akkermansia sp.
ATTTCAGCAACCTGCAGGGTGTCGGTACCCTGGTGCTGGAGTACAACGAAGCCTCGGGAACCATGTCTATCACCGCGACCGTTCCTGAGCCGACTACAGCAACGCTCAGCCTGCTGGCGCTGGCGGGGCTTTGTGCCCGCCGCCGCAGGAAGTGAGCATGGTTATAGTATGTGCTAAGAAGCTCCGGAGTTTTCTCCAGAGCTTCTTTTTCTTACAGATGGTGCAGGGAAAGTAAAAAAGCCCGCATTCGGAAGAATGCGGGCTTTGGGGTTAAATGGATGCAGGGGCTTTAATAGTGACCACCGCGGGGGCCGTTGTGCCACTTCCAGGCGGTCTCCACAATATCCTTCACGTTCTGGTACTTGGGAATCCAGCCCAGAATTTCGGCAGCCTTGCGGGAGTCGGCAATGAGGCGGGCAGGGTCACCTTCGCGGCGGGGACCGTAGGTCACCGGGGCTTTCAGGCCGGTCACTTCCTCAGCGGCTTCGATAATCTGCTTCACAGAGAAGCCGTTGCCGGTGCCCAGGTTGAACCAGTTGGTCTTGCCACCCTTCATCAGGTAGTCCAGAGCGCGCAGGTGGGCATCGGCCAGGTCATCCACGTGGATGTAGTCGCGGATGCAGGTGCCGTCCGGGGTGTCGTAGTCTGTGCCGAAGACGGTGATGCCGGGGCGCTCACCCTTGATGGCCTGCAGAATGACCGGGATGAGGTGGGATTCCGGCTCGTGGTCCTCGCCGATGGCGCCGTCCACGGAGGAACCGGAGGCGTTGAAGTAGCGCAGGAACACGCTCTTGAGGCCATAGGCGCGGTCGCAGTCCTTGCAGACTTTCTCCAGCATGTACTTGGAGCCGCCGTAGGGGTTGATGGGGTCCTGCTTCTCGGTCTCGGGGATGGGCACCTGGGTGGGCACACCGTAGGTGGCGCAGGTGGAGGAGAACACGAAACGCTTGCAGCCGGCCAGAATCATGGCGCGCAGCAGCACCAGGGGCTTGGCGATGTTGTTCTCGTAATATTTCAGCGGGTCGGTCACGGATTCGCCCACCTGGATGAAGGCGGCAAAGTGCACCACGGCATCAAACTTGCCGTTCACCAGCAGGGGGTAGACGACGGCGGGGTCACCGAGGTCACCCTTGACGAGTGTTACTTCCTTGTCCACGATGGCGGCCTGGTGGCCATAAACCATGCTGTCGAGAACGGTCACATCGGCACCGCTTTTGACGAGCTGGCGCACGGTGTGGGAACCAATATAACCGGCACCGCCGGTAACGAGTACTTTCATGATATGGTGTATAGTTTGTGATTAGAGCATGGATGCGAGCAGGGCTTCCAGCTTGCGGATGTCTGCGGAGAACTTGCGGATGCCTTCGGCCGTCTTTTCGGTGGCCATGGCGTCCTCGTTGAAGAGGAAACGGAAGTTCTTCTCGTCTGCCGGGATGCGCTCGATATCGCTGGCGGCGGCGGCTTCGGGGGAAAGCAGGGGCTTCACCTCGTCCTCACAGGCTGCCAGTTCTGCCAGCAGGCTGGGGGAGATGGTGAGCAGGTCGCAGCCGGCAAGAGCCAGGATTTCTCCTGTGTTGCGGAAGCTGGCGCCCATAATCTGCACCGGGTAGCCGAACTTCTTGTAGTAGTTGTAAATGGTGCGCACGGAGATGACGCCCGGGTCGGTCTCTGCGGTGTATTTCTCGCCGGTGGCGGCTACGTACCAGTCCAGAATGCGGCCCACGAAGGGGGAGATGAGGCGCACGCCTGCTTCGGCGCAGGCGACGGCCTGTACCAGGCTGAACAGCAGGGTCAGGTTGCAGTGAATGCCTTCCTGCTCCAGCTGGCGGGCGGCCTGAATGCCTTCCCAGGTGGCGGCAATCTTGATGAGGACGCGCTCGCGGGGAATGCCGGCTACTTCGTACAGCGCCATGATTTCGCGCGCTTTCTGCACGGTGGCCTCGGTGTCGAAGGAGAGGCGGGCATCCACCTCACTGGAAACGCGGCCGGGTACGCGCTTCAGAATCTCCAGACCGAATGCGACGATGACGCGGTCCATGAGTTCGCCGATTTTTCCGGCAGGGTTGGAGACGCTGGCCTTGAAGTCGGCCACCACGGCATCAAGGATGGGGCGGTATTCCGGTTTGGCGGCAGCGGCCAGGACCTTGGCCATGATTTCCCGGCGCTGCTGGGATTCCACGGCGGCAAGGGCATCGTCTGCGGCTTTTCCGTTGCACTGTGTGTCGATTGGCGCTGCGCGCTGATTATTCTGGCTGTGTTTGCCATCAGCCTG
>JAFNWZ010000010.1 GCA_017379255.1 Akkermansia sp.
GTCATCGCCTTGGTGGGCCGTTACCCCGCCAACTAACTAATAGGACGCGAGCCCCTCTCCAAGCGCATTGCTGCTTTACTCTTGCGAGGCCATCAGGTATTAATCCCAGTTTCCCGGGGCTATCCCTGTCTCAGGGGCAGATGACTCACGTGTTACTCACCCGTGCGCCACTCAGTGCCCGAAGGCACTCCGTGCGACTTGCATGTCTTATCCACGCCGCCAGCGTTCGTTCTGAGCCAGAATCAAACTCTCCATAATATAATTTAAGAAATTGCTGGACCATCAGAATTGGCTTTTTTTATTAGCTCATTCCAATTCTGACAGTGCCGTGATACCCCGCTCCGTGATTCCTGAGAATCACATCCCGGCGCAGGCCACGGCACGCGTCACGACCTTTTCCTTCCCTCTCTTTATCCTCTCCGGCGCCCCGCCTGGCAGGTTGTAAAGCCAGTGGACTGCATTTCTGCTGCCCTCGGCGCCTCGGAAAGTCATACTTGGAAAATTGCCTCGCCCGGTGGAGAGGAGCGGCGGACCGCTTTCCCTTTCGGGCTGCCCTGTAGCAGGGCGTGGGCAGAGTTTACCAGAAACTCTTTTTCGCGTCAAGCGTATTTTTGAGATTTTTTGTGCAGTATTTTTGCACTTTCGCTCTAAGCCCCGATATTTCGTGCGAGTTAGAGTTAAAAAATTATTTTTTTACCGGAAGGAAATGATAGCACGGAGCGGAAGATTCTGCCTGTTGCTCCAGCAGAATACCCGATTCAAACCAAGAAGCCACCCGCCAGGAATTGCGCGCGATCGAGTTCTCCATTTCTCTTGTTCCGTCGTAGTAAAGAACTGGCTGTTTATCTTTTATGCGATACACATGCACCCGATTCTGCCTGCTGGCATAGTTATCGAACAGTACTATATACTGCGGTTCATGGCAGCACGCAGCATAGCCGAACGTGCGTTCACCTTCCATTAACGGCACCTTGTTTCCCGAGGCATCTGAAAACGTAAGGCATTTAGAATATTCACTCTCCGGGAGATCCAGCACTCGCAACTCACCTTTACCGCAGGGGAACGGGTATGATTTATCCGGGGCCATGCAGGCCACCTCTGTATATTCCCATGCTTTTTCCGGCCGGTGTTGCAGCGTATCCACCTGTGCACACCCGACCAGTAAAGCCGGCAGTGTACACAGGGAACAAAGTTGCGGGAACCTCATCATATCTCCTGCATGGTATGTCTGCCCACCCGGCAAGTCAAGCCTTATTTCCTGCGGCGGCGGGCGCAGAGACCAGCCAGCGCCAGCAGGCTCAGCATTGCAGTGGCGGGCTCGGGAACATTCACAGCAAAATAAAGCAAGTACGGAGAAACGGTTTTCCCTGTAGCTTCGCTCACCTCTGTACTGGTCACCCAGTATAAGTGCTCATGCGTGTTGCCATCCTTATCCTGCAGGACAAACTGGGAGCCGATGAGGCTGCCAAAGCTGGCACTCGCCGTGGTGTTATCCACCTCGTAATGGAACTGGCCGCTGCCGCCGCCCATCTGCACCGCCATGTAGCGCGTACCGGGAGTCACCCAGGTTGCGTCGCATTTACGAACAGGATGAAAACTTCGATTGACGCAACAGGTGTATTCTGGTAGGATAGGGCCATTATGAAGCTGACTCCGATTCTGACAACATTAGCTACGCTTTTCTGTGTGGGAACGGCAGTGGGGGCAGATACCCGGCCGAATCTGCTTTTCATCATCACGGATGACCACTCGCCCGAAGTGCTGGGCAGCTGCGATGCAGATACGCCCATGCCGATGCCGGGTTTCCGCCGTCTGGCCAATGAGGGTATGGTGTTCGACCGCTCGTATTGCGCCAACTCGCTGTGCGGCCCTTCCCGCGCCTGTATGCTGACCGGGCGTCATTCCCACAATAATGGTTTCCTCTACAACTACGGCGGTCCTGCCTTCAACGGCTCGCAGCCGACTTACCCGAAGATGCTGCAGGCCGCAGGCTACCAGACCGGTATTGTGGGCAAGTGGCATCTGATTTCCCAGCCGACAGGTTTCGATTCCTGGCAGGTATTCCCGAGCCAGGGCGATTACTGGAACCCCACCTTCCACCAGCTCGGTGTGCAAGGCCGCACCACCAGCCACCAGGACCGGGGCTACGTGACGGATATTGTGACCACCAAGGCCATCGACTGGATGGAGAACCGCGACAAGAACAAGCCCTTTGCTCTGATTGTGGGCCACAAGGCACCGCACCGCAACTGGATTCCGGCCCCGCGCCACCTGAAAGCAGTGAAGGAGTATGTTTCCAAGCTGACGCCGCCGGAAACGCTGATGGATGACTACGCCAACCGCCCGGAGTTCCTGCGCCACAACCGCCAGAGCGTGCTCTGGGACATGTGCAACTGGAATGACAACCACCTGGTGGAGGCAGAACTCCCCTTCGATGTGATGAAGGAGATTGTGCCGAAGTGGACCCTGCGCAACATGGTGAACCGCGGTGTGTTCAAAAACAACGGCGGTGTGCCGGAGGATTTTGACTGGGAAGCCCACACCCCGAAATTTGCCCCCAAGACCAACCTGGGCTGGAACACCAACCACATGGACCCCGGCACGAAGGAAATCTACGATGATTTCTTTGCCACCCGCACCCGCGAATTCGTGGCAGACTTCCGCGCAGGCAAGGTGCAGACCGAGCGCGATATGGCGGTGTACCGCTGGCGCTGGTACATGGAGGACTACCTGGGCACCCTGCTCTCGGTTGACCAGTCCATTTCCAGCCTGCTGGATTACCTGGACCGCCACGGGCTTTCCGAAAACACGCTGGTTATCTACGTGGGCGACCAGGGCTTCTACCTGGGCGAGCACGGGCTGTACGACAAGCGCTGGATTTTCGAGCAGAGCTTCCGCATGCCGCTGGTGATGCGCTGGAAGGGGCACATTGCCGCCGGCACGCGTTCCCAGGCCATGGTGCAGAACATTGACTACGCCCCCACCATTCTGGAAATTGCCGGGGTGAACACCGAGGAAAACACCCGCACCATGGAAGGTGTGTCCCTGACCCCGCTGTTCAAGACCGGTGATGCCCCCGAATTCCGCGACCGCCCGCTCTACTATGCCTTCTACGAGCAGCCGGGTGAACACAACGCCCCGCGCCACGATGGTCTGCGCACCCAGCGCTACACCTTCGCCCGCATCTGGACGCCCACGGGTGAGGAACGCAAGGCCGGTGTCCGCAAGCCGGAGAATGAATGGCTGCTCATCGACAACGAAAAGGACCCGAAGCAGATGCGGAATGTGGCACAGGACCCCGCCTATGCCGATGTGATGAAGCAGCTCACCGAGACCTACCACAAGCTGCGCGAGCAGTACCGCGTACCCGCCGACTGCCCCGGCAGCGGCAACCGCATCCCGGATTTCAAGCCTTCCTGGGGCACCGGTGAAAACGACCGCATCAAATAAGAAGCCGCCGTTATTCCCGGATAACACTTCGCGCGCCTTTCCCCACTGGAAAGGCGCGCTTTTTGCATACCAGAAGACACATAAAACGCCCGCATTGCGAGCTGTTATATCACATGCGGTTCACGCTGTCACTCCTGCCCGAGAAAACGCCGGATGAGCAGCTTCCCGTATTCCGCATGGGAGAGTGTGGAAGCATAATCTGCGGCGTATTCATCCAGTTCCCAGGGCATCCATTCATTACGCTGGCAACGATCTTCCTCCACGACCATCAAATTCAGGAAATCAGAGATACAGGCCTGCTGGGCTTCGTTGAGTTCCCGGCACCGGGTGCGCTCCAGTTCAATAAACCGGCTGCCCGGTTTTTCGCCAGGATAAATTTCAACCACGCCGTGCAGCGCCCCAATCATGAACCGGGGCATCAGGAAGCGGTAGGCATGCGGCCCAGCGTAGGTCAGCGAGCAGGAACAGGCAAAGAGCAAATCATCGGGTATAGCCTGCCAGTTTTCGCGCTCCTCCAGCGGAGCTAACAGCGCCTGCGCATCCGCGGGCCAGTAGTCATCCTCGGCCTCGCCGCCCAGCAGCACACGCACCTCGCGGTAACAGGTTACCCCGGCAAAGGCTTCGATAATCCGCTGTTCCAGGCGGAAGCGCTCAGGAGACAGCGGCGTATCATCCGGCTTATAGCACTTCCTGCGCACCTCGATGGTATGCAGAAACTCCGCCGCCGCATGCACAGTTTCCTTGTCAAAGTTATCCAGCAGTGTGGCAGCAATGGCTTTGATGGACTCTTTTTTACTCACGGAATGTATTGTAATATGCAGCGCTGGAATTGTAAAGGCAGTCTGCTGCTTTTGTCTTGCATTTCGGCGGGGCGGGAGTAGACTGGTGGCAGCATGAATGCGTACGCCGAGAAGATCCGTGATTTCCTGAGTTCTTACTACACCCCGGAGGAATGGCCCACCCTGCTCTGGCAAGCGGAGGAGTGGTCACAATCCCGCCCGCTGGAGGGGCTGCGTGTGCTGGATGGCACGCCGCTATACCGCAACACGCTGGGCAAGTTCATGGCGCTGCTGGCGGCGGGGGCTGAGGTGTGGGTGCCGGAGCGCCCGGGTATGCCGTATGATGCGGCCATCATGCAGATGCTGCCGGAGTTAGGCATCCGGAAAGCACCGCGCAGCATGGATGATTTTGATATGGTGCTGGATTGCAGCGGGCAGTTCTGCGAGCTGCATCCGCGGCTGGGGTTTGCGGAGCTCACGCGCACCGGGGTGCACCGCTATGTGCACCCGCACCACCCGGTGATTCTGGCAGATTCCGGGCGCATCAAGCGTATTGAAACCGTGCTGGGCACGGGCGAGAGCTTTTTCCGCGCCCTGGCGCAGCTGGGGCACACAGATCTGGCTGGCAAGCCGCTGCTCATCGTTGGTTTCGGCAAGGTGGGGCGCGGCGTGCTGTACTATGCGCTGAAGAATAAGATGCGCGTGTGCGTGGCTGATGTGGTGGACAAGAGCGCAGAGCTGCCCGGCAATGTGGCGTTTATTGATGCGAATGATGCCGATACGCTGAATGCGGCCATTGCGGCTTCCTGGTGCACCGTGACGGTAACCGGGCATATTGCCGCGCTGCGCCGCGTGCTGCGCCCCTCGGTGGTGGTGCCCAGCCCGGCACTGCTGGCCAATCTGGGGGTGGAGGACGAATACGGCGCCGTCATCCCGGAAAACCGCGTGCTGAACCAGAAGAAACCGCTCAATTTCATGCTGGAGGAACCCACCTCCATGCGCTTCATTGAAACCACCATGGCGCTGCACAATGCCTGCGCGCTGGAGCTGCTCACGGCAGATTTGCCGCACAGCTGCCTGCTGCCCCCGCCGGATGTGGAGGAACGCCTCCTGGATGTGGCCTGCGCGCGCGGTCTCATCGGCGAGGATGTGCGGATGCTGCGCGAAGAGTAATCCCCTTCCCTTTCACTGAAGGAGAAAAGCGACTGAAATTTCACTGTGCTGCGAAGCAGCGCAATTTCACCGACCACAGGGAGATTTCACCGACCGCAGGGAGATTTCACTGAGGGCACCGCCCGGAATCTTCTGGTGTCGAGCCCTGGCGGGCTCTCCGTGAAATTTCGCTTCGCTCAGTGAAATTTTACTTCGTGCAGTGAAACTTCCGGCGGTGCCGTCAGTGAAATTTCGGCGCGGAGCGACTCAGTGTACAGAGAGCGGACTTGACAGCTGCGGGGTGGGCGGCATAAAATGAAGACACTGATGCTGAACATCCTGCTAGTGCTGCGTTATTTATTCTGCCTGCTTGGGGCGGGTGCCCTGCTCTGGGCGTTGTCGTTCCCGGATGCCATTATCCCCCCCAATCCCGCCATGGAGGAAGCGGAGGGTATCACCCTCTATTCCCTCAAACCGCTTATCTGGGTAGTGCCGGTGCTGTTCATGGAACTGGCAAGCTGCTGCGGGCCACGGCGCAACCTGGTATGGTTTTCGGCCTTGTTCACGGTGCTGGTGCTGGCGCTGCTGGCGTATCCGCTGCTGGCGGCCTGGCGTCCGGAGTATGTGGAACCCACCTTTGTGTACCAGGGCGGCATGCTGACCACCGGGCTGTGGCGCTATGCAGCGTTCACGGGCATCAGCTTTGCCATCCGCAAGATGCTGCTGGCCTACATGTTCCCGGCAGAGGATTTGCAGGAGCAACTGGAGGTAGGGTTCGTTTCAGCCTCAGCCCTCAATCCCTCCACCGCGCGCACCGTTAAGGAAATTGCAGCGGAAGAAAAAGCAAAACGCCCGAACTTCCAGTTCAAGGCAGGCGACCAGCGAAATGCGCTGCGTTTCAAGTTGATTGTGCAGCGCATGCTGCTGCGCAGCCGCCTGGCGAACACCTGCATTGGCATCGGCGCGCTGCTGCTGGTTCTGTGGTGCACCTGCTTCCCGCGCCCCACCGATGAGGAAGCCCTGCAACGCGACCTCCGGCTCATGCTGCAGCACCGCCCGGCGGCCAATGGCTATCCGCTGGCCACAAGTGCCGCGGTGCATGCCGCCGCACGCGTGATGAAACATATTTCCGATTTCGAAAGCTTTGCCGGCATGAGCCCCGCCGAGGCCGAACAATGGCTGGGGCTGGATAAACTGCCGGAAGCAGCGCGCACCTGGATGCGCGATTCCCGCCCCATTGAGCTGGATGCCACCAACAGCATGCACGAAAACCGCACCCGTTTCCTCACCGTTACTGATGGCCGCCACTTCTGCGTGCTCTATGTGCGCACAAATGAAGCAGACGGCAGCATCATCATTTCCGAATTCCAGGATTCCGGCTGGGATGCCGTGGCAGATGAGAACCGCCGCCGCACCGGAACCGACTGGGGAGCCCTTTACCGCTGATTTCTTACCATGCCTGCCTTCACTTACCAACGCCGCATTGCCTTTCACGAAACTGACGCCGCCGGGGTGGTATACTTTGCCAATTTCTTCCGTCTGGCAGAGGAGGCGGAGACACACGCCCTGGCCTCGCTGGGCAATGTAGTGACCCGCGATGGCTACCTTTACCCCCGCGTGCACGTGGAGGCAGACTACCTCGCACCGCTGCGCTTCTTCGACAAGGTGTCAGTACACACTTGCATTCTTAGAATCGGTTCGAGCTCAATGGACTGGAAATTTAAAATTTCCGGTCCTTCCGGAATTTGCGCAGTGGTGAAATCTACCTCTTCCCGGCGGAACCGCGATGGTTCTGCTGCCCCGTACAGCGATGAAGAACGCGCGGCTTTCGCGGCATTGATGCCCTGATGGCCGGATGCTTGCGTGCATAGTCGGCGAGCAGTTTCCGCATATCAACGGCGGTTTCCATGCAGTCCTGCACCGAGTGGTCTGACGGCACAATGCGCTCTGTTCCCCAGTTGATGTGACTGGACCAATACGGCACCACACCATCCGAACAACGGGGACAGTCGCTGCACCCGCGGTCGCCGATGATGGAGTGAGTCTGCGCGTTCCGCACCTTAAGCCCCTGCAATCCGCGGATGGAATAACTATCCGGGTCCAGCTGGTGCAGGCTGGTGAACCACTGGTAGGCCTGCTGCGGGTTGAGCAACACGGTATCCTCCTGCAAGGTAGCTATGTTGTACGCCTCCTCAAGCAAAGTCTGCGGCAAGGTGACTAATTTTGAAAGCGCGGTGACTAAATATGCGCGTGCCAGAGGCGCTCCCTGGTGCGGTGTCGCCATATAGACCACGAGCCCGGCTTTGACGGGACGGAAGAAGTAATCCTTGCGCAGGGATTCGAGCTCCTGGTTTTCAAAGGGCTTATCCCTGTACTCTGCCCGGAGCAGTTTCAATGGGACGGGACTCTCCCGCAAGAGATTCCAGGGCTCTTCACACTGGCTGTAGTGGGTAATGAGACCGCCCATGGAGTGCCCCACAACCACCATATTGTCCCAGTTGCGGTTTTTGCGCTGCGGATCCACTTCCCTGCGCAGATTTTCGATTGCCTGGCGGTATTCGCGCGCCGAAATGGTCCAGGCCAACCCTGTGGGGTAGTTGAAATACCATAATTGGTAATTCTGGCGGATAAACGGGTCGCTCACCAGGCGGTTGACGAGATTATCGAAGGTGCTGGCAGTAGACGCCAGTCCATGGGTGAGAATAACCGGAATGCGGTCGGGGTTGCAGGGCTGGATGGAGAACAGGCCGGTGGTGCTGCGTATCTCCTGCGGGCGGAAGAGCCCCAGCCAGCGGTCTTTCCTGATGCGGGTGAGGTTCCAGTACATTTCAAGCGCTGCGCTCCAGTCCGCCGCCAGCTGATACTGCATCCTGCCTACGCGGACGGAGTCTTCCCCATACCGGGGGATGAGCTGCAGCTCCGGCTGCCCCGCCGGCGTGAAACGCAGCACAGCCGTGAGCATGTGCACCGCGCCCCGGGAACACACCCCGAACCGAGAACCGGCATCACGGGACTGGATGACCTGTGGTATGATGCCCACCACAGGCACGCCTAGCCCGGGAGCAGTGTAGCGCTCTTCCAGTGAATAGAGCGGCACATCTGCCGCGGGAATCACATCCTCATACCCCGCGACGGGAAAGGAATCACGGCGCTGGCGGCGGAGCCACAAGAGGAGATCCCTGTTATATGCAGCCAGTGTTTCAGCCCGTTGCGGGGCAGGCTGGTTGACATGCTCCAGCAGGCGCCACTCACCACGCAGACGCTCTTGCAACGCTGCTTCACGCTGCTGCGCAGGAGCACAGCCTGGCGGTATCTGCGGGGTGCAGCAACTCACCAGCAGCAGGGAAAACAAACAAGCAATGCAAGTGCACAAACGGGGCATGTTCCCATTGTACCCCGGCCCAGTTGCAGAGTCAAAATGTTACCAAAGTTGTTATCCGGAAACACGCTGGAAAAAGCAAACCCGGCAGGCTTCACGGGGAAGCCTGCCGGGTTCTGAATTGTAAGGTGTGTGGAAGTGATAAACTTCAACAAATACCCTTCCGCCTTACAGCACCTCGGGAGCGAGGGACACGATCTTCATGAAGCCTTTTTCACGAAGTTCGCGAGCCACCGGCCCGAAGATACGGGTACCACGCGGGTTGTTATCCTTGTCGATAACCACCACAGCGTTGGTGTCGAAACGAAGCACGGAGCCGTCGTCGCGACGGATGGGGGCGGCGGTACGCACCACCACAGCCTTCACCACCGTACCCTTCTTCACAGAAGCGGTCGGGATGGATTCGCGGATGTGGCAGGTGATGATATCACCGATGTGGGCCTGGTCAGCACCGCTCTTGCCAATCACGCCAATCATCTTGGCGGTACGGGCGCCGGTGTTGTCAGCCACCTGAACGAGGGATTCCATCTGGAGCATAGTAGGTAATGTCCTTTCTGGTTAGAATTAGTGTTTCAGGATTTCCACGAGCTCCCAGCGCTTCAGCGCGGAAAGCGGGCGGGTTTCACGGATACGCACCTTGTCGCCGAGCTTGGCGGTCTCGTTCTCATCGTGAGCATAGAACTTCTTGCTCTTCTTCACGATTTTCTTGAACACGGGGTGCGGAACGCGGGCCACGTACTCCACAACGATGGTCTTGGCCATCTTGGTGGAGACAACAACGCCGACGCGTGTCTTACGAAGGCCCTGGGGCTTGGTCGTAGTAGTTTCTTCGCTCATATTCTAAGTCCTTGGGTTTTCGTTTGATATCAGGCTTCGGCATTGCCCTCGCCCTGAACGGTCAGGGCGCAGGCAAGTTCCTTGCGGACGAGGCGGATGCGCTGGTTGTTCTCCAGCTGGCCAGTGGCCTGCTGGATGCGCAGGTTGAAGTACTCCTCGCGCAGACCACGGATGTGGGCGGCGAGTTCCTTGGCGGGCATACCGCGGAAGTCTTTAGCTTTCTTTACAGGCATAATAATGTAATGTTTGAATAGTTACTTGTTTTAGGCCTGGGGTTCAACACCCTGGCGATAGACGAAACGAGTACGGATACCCAGCTTGTTGGAGGCGAGGCGGAGAGCCTCACGAGCGGCGGACTTAGTCACACCACCCACCTCGAACATGATGTTGCCGGGGCGGCACACAGCTACCCAACCCTCAACAGCACCCTTACCCTTACCCATACGGGTGTCCGGCGGACGCTTGGTGAAGGACTTCTGCGGGAAGATGCGGATGTACACGCGGCCACGACGGCGCAGGTAACGGTTGATAGCGATACGGCAAGCCTCGATCTGGTTGTTGGTCACCCAGCCGCGGGTGAGAACCTGCAGACCGAAGTCGCCAAAGGCAACATAGTCACCGCTGGTTGCATTGCCGCCGCGGTTGCCGCGGTGCATCTTGCGGTGGTTGTCCTTAATACGTTTGGGCATTAAAGGCATAGTCTTATTCTCCTATTGTTTAAAGTTTCGTGTTAGACATTAGGCGTCGCGGCGGGAATCGCGGCGGGGACGCTGCGGACGGTTAGGACGGCCACCCATCTGCGGGGCACCGGCAACCTCGGGGCGCTTGTTGATCCAGCACTTGATACCGATGATACCGTACAGGGTACGGGCTTCGGCAAAGCCGTAATCAATCGGGGCGCGCAGAGTCTGCAACGGCACTTTACCCTCGCGGTACTGCTCAGCACGGGCGATATCAGCACCACCCAGACGGCCTGCGCAACGAACGCGGATACCTTCTGCACCGAAGTCCATGGCAACCTGCACGGCACGCTTCATGGCGCGGCGGAAGGAGACGCGGCGCTCAAGCTGGGTGGCGATGTTCTCGGCCACGAGCTGGGCGTCGAGCTCCGGCTGGCGGATTTCCATGATGTCGAGCTTGACCTGGGCGCCACTGCACAGCTTGGAGAGGGCGGCGGTCATTTCCTCGATGTTCTTGCCCTTGGGCCCGATGATGAGGCCGGGGCGGGCGGTGGCGATGGTCACGCGGACGCTGTTCCATGCGCGCTCGATGGTGATGCGGGAAATCGCAGGCGTGGAGCCCTTGAGATCCTTGTTGAGATCGGCGGTGTAGTCCTTGATGAACTTGCGGATCTTGAGGTCCTCGTGGAGCTTCGTGGCATAGTCCTTGCCCGTAGCATACCACTTGGAACGCCAGTCTTTAGTAACGGCAAGACGGAAGCCGATAGGATTTACTTTCTGACCCATAGTGTTATGTTAGTTTGTTATGGTTATGCCTCTTTGTTAGCGAGGATGACAGTGATGTGGGAGGTGCGCTTGCGGATCATGTTAGCGGAACCGCGGGCGCGGGCCATCGTACGACGGAAGGTCGGACCTTCGTCCACCATCACGCTCTTGAGCACGAGTTCATCAGCGGAGAGACCGTTATTGTTCTCGGCGTTGGCCACAGCGGCCTTCAGGGTCTTATTCAGGAGATAAGCGCCCTTCTTGGGGGTGTAGCTCAGCACGTCGGTAGCCTGGGTGACAGACATACCCTGGACGGCGGCGGCTACGTCGCGCATCTTCTTCGCAGAGATGCGTGCATTCTTGTATACTGCTTTCACTTCCATTGTTATGGTATTTGTTGAAGAATTAGTCGTTTGTTTTTACGGACACGCGGTCACCTACAGCGATGCTGAGCACCGGGTTGAGGTGGCGCTGAACCAGCAGCCCGGATACGCTCTTGCGTACATCGGTCACCATCGTTTCAGCAATGACCTGGTCGCCGCGGGAGATTTCCATGGGCATGCCCACTTCCACCCCGCCCTTGCGGCCGGCATTGATGACGATGAGTCCGGATTCGGAGTCGATGCTGAGCACCTTGGCCTCATCCAGAGTACCGTCCAGTTCGCTCTGCTGTTTCTGGCGGAGGCCCAGGGCCACCTCCAGTTCCTGCAGTGCGGTCTCCAGCGTCTGGCGGGCGGTCTCGTCCTCTACCATGGCGTTGCGCTTGTATTCGGCAACGGCAGAGACGAGGCGGAGGCTGCCCTGGCGCACCTCATCCAGCTCGCTCCGGGTGGATTCGAGCATGGCTGCGGTTTCGATGAGCTTTCCCTCCTGCCCACCCAGGGCGGTGCCACCAAGCGCCTCCAGGCGCATGCTGACTTCCCTGAGCTGCTTGCGGGCGGCATCTGCATCTGCCCGGGCAAGCATGTAGCTTTCGCGGAGACTGGCCACCTGGCGTTCCAGCTGGTCGGTTCTGCGGTCCGTAGCACCATGGGCGCCCTCACCTGCACCGGCACAGGTACCCGCGACCAGAGCGGCCAGGGTCACAAGGCAGGAGCTGAGGTGAGCAGCGTTCATGGTTCAGTTTCGGTTAATCTTTTTACTTCTTACCGATACCACCGTGAGCCTTGAAGATTCGCGTAGGAGCGAATTCGCCGAGCTTGTGGCCCACCATGTTCTCCGTCACGTATACCGTGGCGAAAGACTTACCGGTGTGCACCAGGAAGGTGAGACCGACGAAATCCGGAATCACCATGGATGCGCGGCTCCAGGTCTTGATCGGCTTGCGATCCCCGCTCTGCAGCTGGGCGTCAACCTTGTCGAGAAGAGGCTGGCTTACGAAGGGTCCTTTTTTGAGGGAACGTCCCATTGTTCTTAGAAATGTTTGTGGTTAAAATTACTTGGCTTTGCGGCGCTGCACGATGAACACATCGGAGGGCTTGCGGAGACGGCGGGTCTTCTGGCCCTTGACGTGACCCCAGGGGGACTTCAGGTGCTGACGACCACCACCGGACTTGGACTTACCCTCACCACCACCGTTGGGGTGGTCGACGGGGTTCATACACATACCGCGCACGGTCGGACGGATACCCATCCAACGGGTGCGGCCAGCCTTACCGGAGGACTCGTTCATGTGCTGGGCGTTGCCCACCTGACCGATGGTGCAGTAGCACTCCACACGGAACTTGCGGATTTCGCCGGAAGGCATCTTAACCAGGGCGTACTCACCATCGCGGTTGGAGAGCACAGCCTGCTGACCGGCGGAGCGAGCAATCTTACCACCGGAACCGGGACGAATCTCGATGTTGTGAATAGCAGTACCAAGCGGTACATTCTTGAGGGGCATGGCGTTGCCCACCTTGGGAGCCACGTTCTCACCGCTCTGCACAGTCATACCAACAGTCAGACCCACCGGAGCCAGGATGTAGCTCTTGGTGCCGTCTGCGTACTGGATGAGGGCGATGCGGCAAGTGCGGTTCGGATCATACTCAATACCGAGCACGGTAGCGGCTTCCGTGCGGGTGCGGCGGAAGTCTACCAGACGGTAGTGGTACTTGTGGCCACCGCCGATGTGGCGGGTGGTGATGCGGCCGTTGTTGTTGCGGCCACCGCTCTTGCGGATGGGCTGCAGGAGGCTCTTCTCAGGCTTGGACTTGGTGATCTCGTCGAAAGAGGGCAGAACCTTGTAACGGTTGGACGGAGTGGTAGGCTTAAATGACTTGAGGGACATGATAGCTTACTTTCTTGTTAGGGGTTCCAATATTAGACAAGGTCCAGAGACTCACCAGCGGCCAGGCGCACAAATGCCTTCTTCCAGGCGGGTGCGGTACCGGCATCCTTCGTGCGCTTGCGGCGCACCTTGCCATCGTAGTTAGCGGTGCGGACGGAGGCAACCTTCTTGCCGAAGGCTTTCTCCACAGCCTGCTTGATCTCAATCTTGGTGGCCTTCACCGCCACTTCGAGCGTCAGCACGCCGTTCTCCTCGTGCAGCACGGTAGCCTTTTCGGAAACGCGCGGCTTCTTGATTACGTCGTAGATATCGTTCATGATTACTTGGTGCGGTTGGCGATGATTTCCATGGCGGAGTCAACGATGACAACCTTGCGGGCGTCAAGCAGCTGCTCCACGTTCACCTCAGCGGCGCTCATGAGAAGCACCTCGGCCACGTTGCGGCCTGCGCGCTTGGTCATTTCGTCGAAGCTGTCGGCGATGATGAGGATCTTCTTACCCTCGGCAATCTCGGACACAGCGGCAACGAAGGACTTCGTCTTGCCGTCCTCGATGGAGAAGGAGGGAACGGTTACAACTTTACCACCGGTGATGATGTCGCCCAGCACGCGGCGCAGAGCCAGCTTGCGGGTGGACTTGTTCACCTTCTTGGAGTAGTCGCAGGGGCGGGGACCGAACACCACGCCACCACCCACAAAGATGGGGGACTGGTGGTCGCCGTGACGGGCATTACCCGTGCCCTTCTGGCGGTAGATCTTGCGGTTGTTACCAGCAACCTCACCGCGGGTCTTCGTGTTGGCGGAGCCGGTGCGGCGGTTGGCGCGGTAGGCAGTCACCAGGTCGTGTACGGCCTGGCTACCCTTCTCGGGGCCCACCGTCACGAGGCCGGCGGCGTTAGCTGCCTCGATTGTCAGTGTATTAGCGGACATAGATAGGTTTTCCTAGTTCGTTTGTTTATTTACCGTTCTTCTTCTTGGCCGGACGGACCACAACGTAGGAACCCTTGGCGCCGGGCACGGGGCCAGACACAAGAATCACGTTGTCATCCTTACGCACCTGAACGATCTTCAGGTTCTGCACGGTCTTGCGCTCTGCACCCTGGTGGCCGGGCATCTTCTGGCCCTTCCACACGCGGGACGGCGTAGCGCAGGCACCCACACCACCAGTACGGCGGTGCATCATGGAACCGTGCGTCATGGGAGAGCCGTGGAAGTTATGACGGCGCATAACACCCTGGAAGCCCTTACCCTTGGACGTGCCGATCACGTCCACCCAGGCACCCTCTTCAAAGAGGCTGCAACCGGGATGCTCAGCGCCCTCAGCGGGCAGCTCGCTGGCGTCCACGCGGAACTCCTTGAGGAGCTTGGCGGGGGCGATACCCAGCTTCTTGAAGTGGCCAGCAACCGGCTTGGAGAGGCGGCTTTCCTTCTGAGCGTCGAAGGCCACCTGGATGGCGCAGTAGCCATCCTTCTCCTCGGTCTTGATCTGGCCGTAAGTGTTGCCGGTCACGTCGATAACCGTGACGGGAATCATGGCGCCGGTCTCCTTGTTGAAGACGCGGGTCATGCCAACCTTCTTACCAATAAGTCCTAAAGACATGTTATTAAAAAATCTGGTTAAATGTGAGTATTAACGTGACGGGAATCAGATCTTGATCGTGATGTCCACACCAGCGGGCAGGTTGAGCTTCTTGAGCTCTTCCACCGTGCGGGAGGTCGGCTCAACGATGTCGAGCAGGCGCTTGTGGGTACGGATTTCGAACTGGTCGGCAGATTTCTTATTAACATGGACCGAGCGGTTCACAGAGAACTTCTCGATACGAGTCGGCAAAGGAATCGGCCCGGCGACTTTTGCACCTGTACGCTTGGCGGTCTCGACGATTTCGGAAGCGGAACGGTCGATAGCGCGGCTGTCAAATGCACGGAGACGGATGCGGATTTTGGGACTTTGCATGAACGTGCGGTTATGTTTAGGTTAATATTGTTTGGTTGGTTTACTTGTTACCACCGCGAGCCTTGACGATTTCGTTGACAAGGTTCTGGGGTACTTGTTCGAAGTGAGAGGGTTCCATGGAGTAGGAGGCCAGACCCTTGGAAAGGGTACGGATGTCGGTGGAGTAACCGAACATTTCGGCCAGCGGCACATCGGCGGTGAGTACGCACTCAGCACCCTTGTGCTCCATGTTCTTCACCATGGCGCGGCGGCGGTTAAGGTCGCCCATGATATCGCCCTGGTTTTCAGCGGGGGTCACTACTTCAACAGCCATGATGGGCTCCAGCAGCACGGGGCTGCACTTGGCAAAGGCGTTCTTCATAGCGAAGATAGCAGCCATCTTGAAGGCGTTTTCGTTGGAGTCCACTTCGTGGTAGGAGCCGTCAATCACGTCCACTTCCACGTCCTCCACGGGGTAACCCGCAACAGAACCGGAGTTCATGGCTTCGTTCAGACCGGCGTACACAGCGTTCATGTACTCCTTGGGAATGGCACCACCAACAATCTTGTTGGCAATCTTGAGGCCCGTGCCGCGCTCACCGGGACGCATGGCAATCACCACGTCACCGTACTGACCACGACCACCGGACTGCTTCACCAGCTTACCCTGCACACGGTCAGCAGAAGCGGTGATGGTTTCGCGGTAGGCGATCTGGGGCTTGCCGGTGTTGGCTTCCACCTTGAATTCGCGCTTCAGGCGGTCCACGATAATGTCGAGGTGAAGCTCACCCATACCGGCGATGATGGTCTGACCAGTTTCCTCGTCAGTCTTCACGCGGAAGGTGGGGTCCTCAGCAGAAAGGCGCTGCAGAGCGTTGGACATCTTCTCCTGGTCGCCCTTGGTCAGGGGTTCCACAGCCATGGAAATCACGGTGTCCGGGAAGGTCGGGGGCTCGAGCGTGTAGTCGAAGTCATCGGAAGCCAGGGTATCACCCGTGGTGGCGTTCTTCAGACCCACGATAGCGGCGATGTCGCCAGAGTATACGGCGTCCACGTCGGTGTGCACATTGGCCTGGATCTGGAGCAGACGGCCCACGCGCTCACGCTTGCGGGTACGGGGATTGTAAACAGTGTCGCCCTTGCGCACCACGCCGGTGTATACGCGGATGAACACCAGGGAGCCCACGAACTTGTCGGCCCAGAGCTTGAATGCCAGCACCACGGGCTTGTCGTTGTCGGAGGGGTTGATCTCCTTTACATCGAACACCTCGTAGCCGTTCTCGTCGAGACCGGAAGCAATCGTGCTGGTCACAGTGGCCTGCTTACACTCGAGGGGGCTGGGCAGGTAATCCACCACAGCGTCCAGGAGGCCCTGCACACCCTTGTTCTTGAAAGCGGAACCACCAGCCACAGGGATGAACTTGTTGGCGATGGTAGCGCGGCGGATAGCCTGCTTCAGGGTCGGGGCATCGATGGGTTCTTCCATGAGGTAGAGTTCACCCAGCTCGTCGTCCACGTTAGCCACGCATTCCTTGAGCTCTTCCAGGTAGGTCTGGCCGATTTCGAGCAGCTCGCCCTCCAGGTCCTTCACCTCATAGGTGGAACCCTGGCGGTCGGAGTCATTGTAGAAGATAGCCTTCTGGTTCACCACGTCAATCTGGCCGCAGAGCTGGTCCTCGGCGCCGATGGGCACCAGAATGGGAGCAGCGTTGGCACCCAGCTTGGTGCGGATGTCGTTCAGTACGTTGGCGAAGTTGGCGCCGGTGCGGTCCATCTTGTTCACGAAGCAGATGCGGGGCACCTCGTACTTGTTGGCCTGGCGCCACACCGTCTGCGTCTGGGGCTGCACGCCGGCAACACCACAGAACACCACGATAGCGCCGTCGAGCACGCGCAGGGAACGCTCCACCTCAGCGGTGAAGTCCACGTGCCCGGGAGTATCGATAACGTTGAGCTGGAAGTTCTCGTTCTCGAAAAGCTTGTGGCAGCCCTCAGCGGGCAGCTGCTTCCAGTTGGTCGTAACGGCAGCGGAGGTAATGGTAATACCACGCTCCTGCTCCTGCTCCATCCAGTCGGTCGTCGCAGAACCCTCGTGGGTCTCGCCGATCTTGTGGATCATGCCGGTGTAGAACAGAATACGCTCGGACAGCGTGGTCTTGCCGCCGTCAATGTGAGCGGCAATACCGAAGTTACGGTAGCGCTCAAGCGGGGCCTTACGGTCAGGGCTGCTAAAGTTATTAGCCATAAAGTAATATGAATGTTTTAAAGTTCAGAGATTACATCAAAACTTCCAGCAGGCGCTTATTACCAGCGGAAGTGAGCGAAGGCACGGTTGGCCTGGGCCATCTTGTGCACATCATCACGCTTACGCACGGCAGCACCCTGGTTGGCAGCGGCTTCCTTGATTTCGTTGGCCAGAGCCTTTGCCATGGGGATACCCTTGCGGTTGCGGGCGTAGTTGATGATCCAGCGCATGGCAAGAGCCTCGGAACGGTCGGGAGCCACTTCCAGCGGAACCTGGTAAGTAGCACCACCCACGCGGCGGCTCTTCACCTCCACACGGGGCTTGGCGTTCTCAATGGCGCGGGTCAGAACCTCCAGCGGGCTCACAGTGTCGGTACCCTCGTTAGCAAGGTCAATAGCCTTGTACACGATACGCTCAGCCAGGGAGCGCTTGCCGTCCAGCATCACCTTGCAAATCAGGCGGCCAACAAGCACGGAATCGTAACGGGAGTCACGACGTTCAATCTTCTTATAGACGCGTTTGCGACGAGCCATAGTCTTAAATTTAGTTGTTCAGTGTTGATGTTTAGCGCTTCTTAGCGGGAGCGGCGGCGGCACCGGCCTTCGGGCGCTTGGCACCGTACTTCGAACGGCCACGGCGGCGCTTGTCAACGCCAAGGCAGTCAAGAGCACCACGAACAATATGATAACGAACACCGGGAAGGTCCTTCACACGGCCACCACGCACAAGCACGATGGAGTGCTCCTGCAGGTTGTGGCCTTCACCGCCGATGTAGGCGATTACTTCTTCACCGTTGGTAAGGCGAACCTTAGCAACTTTACGCAGAGCGGAGTTCGGCTTCTTCGGCGTGCGGGTCATCACCTGCAGGCAAACGCCGCGGCGCTGCGGGCAGCTGTGAAGAGCGCGAGACTTCGACTTCTCTTCCGGTACTGTACGTCCCTTGCGGACGAGCTGATTAATAGTCGGCATGTTACTTATTTATGATTTTGTTTTTCAAGGCTTTACGGCTTGGGTCGCTACCTCCTCATCCCTTGAGGAACGCAGCTTTCCACCTCACCGGATTACCCGATAAAGACCGGTAGACAGTACATCCCTGTACAGTCCGCGGTCGCGCTAGTTTACTCCAAATTTCCCATAAATCAAGCCTTTTCTGTGAATTTCAACAGATTTTTTCAAATTTTTCACCCCGCCAAACCAGGCACTTTCACCACCTCTCTCCCCCTCTCCCCACCATTTTTTTATCCCATTTTTCCTAAAAAATGACATAGAAAATTCCTTACCGCTTCACTTTTAGGCTCTCGCGCGCATACGCGCGCACGCGTATTTTTCTTACATTGCGGTACTATTGTCGCCACTATCACTTTGCGGAGCATTCCACCTCCTCTGCCGCTCTTCAGCCCATTTACCCCACCCCTCACAAAAATTACCCCCCGCTTATTCAGCGGGGGTATGTAATAGAGTCACACGATAAACGGCGAAGCAGCGCTCTCCTACGCCCTCCTTTGTTGGGAGCAACCCAACTGACTCACATTCCATCCCCCCATCAGACCATTTCAACTCACGCTCCCCTTGCGGGGAGCGACTCGTACTTGTCCCCGGTGTTGCCGTAGGCCAGCAGTTTCAACTCACGCTCCCCTTACGGGGAGCGACCTCTGCCGCCTCATTGCTCATTACTACAACATCGTTTCAACTCACGCTCCCCTTGCGGGGAGCGACACGGCGCAGAGCGAGCGCAAGCTGGCACTGCTGGTTTCAACTCACGCTCCCCTTGCGGGGAGCGACGCTGCTCCCAAAGCTGGGAGTTATTTACCTTAGTGTTTCAACTCACGCTCCCCTTGCGGGGAGCGACTATAGGCTACCCAGTCCACTTTTTTTCCTTTCTGGTTTCAACTCACGCTCCCCTTGCGGGGAGCGACGATCGCATTCGGCGCAGGATGCTACGGCACCCGCGTTTCAACTCACGCTCCCCTTGCGGGGAGCGACCAGACCGCCATTTCCAACCGCTAATCTTCCTCATGTTTCAACTCACGCTCCCCTTGCGGGGAGCGACTGGAGAGCTGGAGTTGCTGGCGACGCTGGATAAGTTTCAACTCACGCTCCCCTTGCGGGGAGCGACTA
>JAFNWZ010000084.1 GCA_017379255.1 Akkermansia sp.
GCTATGGGTATCACTGTGACCCATGCCGCGTCTGTCTACACCATCACCCTTACCTCGGGTGAGCGTTTTACAGATTGCTCCATCATTTACAAGAGCACGAATGAAACCAAGTTCTCCGGCAAGAACAAGGCAGGCAAAGTGGTGACAAAAAAGGTTCCCCAGAGCTCCATCATCAATATGCGCGAGGTGGTGAAGCAGGAAGAAGAACCGGAAATCACAGCACCGGAGACGCCGTCTGAATCCCCTGTTCCGGCGACTCCGGAGACACCTGCTGAACAGGCTGTTTCCGGGGAAAGCTCTGCACCTGCTGCAGAGAACGCTGAACAAGCCCCCATTGCTGACGGCAACATCTCGCAGCGGGCTGGCGAAGAAAAGGCTGCTGATGTTACGGTGCGCCTGCGCGAAAAACTGGCTAAGATTGACACCGAAATCGCCAAGATTTCAAAGCCCAGCCGCTCGTTGACAAACCAGACACGTAGCGTCAAGGAGCGTATTTCCCGCCAGTTGTCCGACATGGACCAGCGCGCTCTGGAAGTTGCCAAACTCCAGGACGATTTCAATAAGGCCGGGGCTGAGGATTTCACCTTCTCAAAGATAAGTGTGGAGGAGCGGGATCGTTATGTGCGTGATGGACAGGCCGCATACCAGGCCATGAGAATCGACATGAAGGAAAAGAAGGGACGACGGAAAGTGGGCGGTCTGGACAAGTTCGAAATCATGCGCGCGCGCTACCAGGGTATTACAGAATATAAAGCAGCCCATGACTGGTACATCAAAACCCTCCGCGATTTGCAGAAAAAGTGGACCCGCATGTACGACAAGGAAACCGCATCCCGCAAGCGTCTGGGCGCAGACAAACGCACGGCCATGACAACTGCGGATGAACGCCAGTACGACGAACTTGCCGCCAAATTGAAGGAAGACGGCGATGATATCGGCTCCGTATGGTTTGTACCCCAGTCCCGCAACCTGAAGATGCTCTCCATCTGCGTAAACAAGGTGAAGGATGCCATCCGCCGCAATGAGCGCGAACCCCTGGACAAGGCTGTGGGCACCGTGCCTTCACTGCTCGAACAATTCTGGACAGACATGGACAGCGTGCGCATGGCTATGGTTACAGGTAACCTCGAAGGCGCAGACGAGCAGATTAAAAAGATTCCCTCGTACCAGATTATCATGGGGCTCAAACAGCAGCTGCTGCCAGCTGAGTACCGCACCCCCATCCGTGAGCAGTACCGCGAAACACAGCAGGAAATCACAAAGCGCATGCGCGAATACCGCCGTCTGAAAGCCTCTCTTGAGCGTTCCATTTCTTCTCTGGATCGCATTGCCGCCAACGCAGAAGCTCAGATTGACAGCGCACTGCTTGCGATTCAGAAGGAACTCGATGCTGATATCGGAGAAAACACCATGGAGGTAGTACAGGATAAACCGGAATCCGGGGCGGAGCCTGCCGGACAGCAACCGGCTGCAGCAAATTAAGCCGTTCTGATTACCATGCGTTGTTCAGCATACAGTGGCATTCTGGCCGTGGCTGTGGCAGCTCAGGTGGCATTGGCCGGGCAGCCGCTCCCGGCAGCGGTGGCAGATGCATTTGCCTGCTACACGGCTCTGCCATCGCAGCTTGTTCCCGTATTGCAGAAAATCCGGAGTCAGGAATCGGCAGATGCACATGCTGCCGAGCTGCATACAGCCATCAATCACATCTATACTGCCCGCGAAAAGCTGCACCACATGCCGGAGCTCACGCCCGCGCAGAATCAGCAGGTGCGCGAGCAATTCGGGATGCAGATGCGCGAAGAATGGGCCCGGCTCTATGCAGAAATCACCCGCCTGCGCCAGGCTAATTGTTTTAAGTCTGTATCATTGGCGCGGGAATTTCGTACAATGTGCATGATGATTGAGAAATGAAAGCATTCGTAACAATACTGGCTGGCGGCATCGCATGCACCTTGCCCTCTACGGCAAATGTTGTGGCTGAAGCTCCAGCCACTGAGTCCAGGGCCGTTTCTGCTACCATTCCAGACAACGAGATTCGCATCCGCCAGGGTATTGTCCACCTGGGAACGCTGTGTCAATGCATGGCAGAAATCAGTGATTACGACAGCGCAGAAGCCGCCGTTCCAACCATCATGCGCCTCCATGAGGAATTACAGATGTGGACACAGTCATTCAAAAGCCTGCCGCCGATTACTGAACTGGAAATTCAACTGCTGGAAGATAAGTATCTCCCCACCATCCGCAAAATCAACCAGATTATTGAAGCGCAGGCAGACCGTCTCGGGGCTGCTGAATACTATGGTTCCAAAAATCTGGCAGCCTCATTGGTTCGCGTGGCTCAAATCGGCCACAATTAAGTAATTTTTCTCAGATAATATACAACTTATGGCCACTATTCGTCCCTTTGCGGCAATCCGCCCGCCGAAACAATATGTGGAGCAGGTTTCCTGCCTGCCCTACGATGTCATGAACCACCAGGAAGCCTGCGCCATGGCGGCAGGCAATGCTTCTTCCTACCTGCATATCTGCCGCGCGGATATTGACACCAGCGAGGAGGCAATCCACGACCAGATTACCTACGAGAAAAGCGCCCGGAACCTGCAGGATTTCCTGAAGAAAGGCATTCTGATGCGTGAGGAAAAGGCTTGCTACTACATCTACCGCCAGATGATGTGGGGCCGCGTACAGACGGGCATTGTTGGCTGCGCCAGCGTAGATGAATACCTGGACGGCACCATCAAGAAGCACGAACTCACCCGCAAGGAAAAGGAACTTGACCGCATTAACCATTTCGACACCTGCTCCACCCAGACAGAGCCGGTATTCCTGGCCTACCGCAAGCACGAAGGCATTTCCACCACAATCCGCGAGTGGATCAAATTCCACAAACCGGAATATGAGTTTACCAGCGATGATGGCGTAACCCACCTGCTCTGGCCCGTGAACGATGATGCCGCCATTGCCGCCATTCGCCAGGGCTTTGAGGAAGTACCGGTGCTCTACATTGCAGATGGCCACCACCGCACTGCTTCAAGCGCTGCCGTTTCCGCCAAGCGCCGCGCTGAACACCCCGGCTACACCGGGGAAGAAGAGTTCAATTACCTCATGGCGGTGACCTTCTGCGATGAAGACCTCTTCATCATGGACTATAACCGCGTGGTCTTTGACCTCAACGGCATGACCGAGCAGGAATACCTCAGCACCATCAGCACCTGTTTCACCGTTGTTCCCGCCACTCCCGGCAAGCCTCACGCCCCCCGCGCCAAGCATGAATTCGGCATGTTCCTGGGCGGCAAGTGGTACAGCATCACCGCCAAGGAGGGTACGTTCAACGCCTCCCACCCCATCGAGAGCCTGGATTGCGCTATTCTGCAGAGCAATCTGCTTGCACCTGTTCTGGGTATTGATGACCCCCGCACCAGCGAACGCATTGACTTTGTCGGTGGTATCCGCGGACTGGAGGAACTTGAATCCCGTGCCGGAGCACAAGGCGTGGCCTTCTCGCTCTACCCTGTAACCATCCACAAGAAGGGCGGCTCAACATTCAACCGCAACTGGCAGATTGCACAAGGCTCAATCATCGCCAATGTAAAGGGTTGTGCCGACGGCATCCACCCCATCATAGTTGAGGGTCAGGGTCACACTGCAATATCCAATGTGGAGGCATTCTCTGGCAAGAACGGAGCTTTGACCGCAGAGGGCTACTCCGACGACTTTATGTTGGTTAAGGGAGATAAGTTGCTCACCATCACGCTCTACGGCTGTCGTATGCGCAACTACTTGAGCGACAACCCCATCACCATAGAAAACCCATCGGCAAGGGTACAGGCCGTTGCCTGCGTTGATAAAAACGAGGAGTTCTTCTCGCTTGAAAAGGAGTAAACCTTTGCGATTGCTATTATAAGCTCAACGGTTTTGCAAAACTCCAATCAGGGTTTGCAAAACCGTTGTTTACTTGGGCGTAATAAGCACCCGATGGCAAGGAAGTTGTTATACTGCCTCAACCTCTCTGCCGAAGGAGAGTATATGCTCCACTACGCTCTCTATGTCGTCGGTGATTGATAAAATCAGGTTGCGGTAACGACCCTGCTCCTGCAAGTGCGAGAGAAGTTCATACACTGGCACCTGCTTGCGCCAATACTCCTCGCCGAAAAATACCATAGGCGATGCAAAACCAAAGGTCTCGTAGTGATTCTGCGCCGCATCCTGGAATATCTCCTGCATCGTACCGGCACTGCCAGGGGTATATATCAC
>JAFNWZ010000085.1 GCA_017379255.1 Akkermansia sp.
GCCCTGGCTGGACAATAAGGAATTCCGCGATTACAAGTGGGTGATGCCGGCCGAAGTCGACCTCGGAGCGCTGCCGGACTTCAAACGAGCTGTGTATGAACAGGTGCTGCGCGATTTCTTCAACATCTGATGCAACCCATCGCTTACATCCGCAGCCCCTATGCTGAAAAATTCGGGGTGCCAAGGCAGGGCAACCTGGCGCCGCATGTTGTAAGCGAAATTGTGTTTGAGCCAGAGTACCGGAATGAGGCCTGCGTGCGCGGGATTCAGGAATTCTCGCATCTCTGGCTCATCTGGCAGTTTCATTGCAACGGGGACGAATGGCATCCCACCGTACGTCCCCCCCGTCTGGGCGGGAATACTCGGCTCGGTGTCTTTGCAACGCGTTCACCCTTCCGTCCGAATGGTCTGGGACTCTCGGTAGTCAGGCTTCTCTCTGTGGAGCCCGGGCCGGTACTGCGCGTCTCTGGCGCAGACATGGTGGACGGCACCCCCATCTTCGAGATCAAGCCCTATATCCCCTATTCTGATTCCATTGCAGAGGCCACCAGCGGCTTTACCTCCACCCCGTGGGAGCCGCTGGCTGTGCAACTGCCGGAACAGTTACCAGCCAGTGCCACGCCAGATTGGATAGCCGCGCTTCAGGAAACGCTGGCGCAAGACCCGCGCCCTGCGTATCAGCAGGATGCGCAGCGAGTGTATCACCTGATTCTCAAACCCTTTGAGGTGCATTTCCGCGTTGAGAATAATTGTGCCATTGTCACAGCTATTACGCCGTATGCAGGATGATTGGGCAGGGGAGTTTGAACGCCGTTTCCGGGAGGGTCTTGCCGGAGGCGCGTCCGTTTCCATCTGGCAGCATGGGCAGGAGATTTTCACCCTGCACGCAGGCTGGCAGGCTGATTCGCTTGTCCCTGTCTATTCTGCCACCAAGCCGGCTTCTGCGCTTTGTCTGCTGCTCGCGCTGCATGATTGCTGCCAGAGCCCTGATTTACCAGTGGGGGATGTCTGGGAAAAGTTCCCGGCGCCTCATTGCACCATAGCGCAGTTGCTTTCGCACCAGTGCGGGCTGGCCACATTGGCTGAATCCGCACCGCTGGAGGATTTGGAAGCATGCCGCGCAGCTATTGAACGCAGCAAGCCCGCCTGGCTGCCGCCGCACCATGGATACCACCCGCAGACCTTCGGACCCATGGTGGATATCCTCATGCTGGAGCTCACCGGCATGCGCGTGGGGGTATTCTGGGAGCAGCGCATCCGCCAGCCACATGGGCTGGATTTCTATATCGGACTGCCCAAATGTGAGTTCCACCGCGTTGCTCCGCTCCAGGCTCCTCGCATTCAGCGCGGCTATATGCAGCAGGATGCGTTTTACCGGAAATACTTCGATACGGACTCTGCAGTGTACCGCGCGTTTCACAGCATTACGGGCTACTCCACTCCCCGGGAAATGAGTACCCCGGCGGCATGGCAATGCGCCAGCCCGGCCAAGGGCGGGGTGGCCAGTGCGCGGGGGCTGGCGCAGTTTTACCAGCTGGTGATGAGCCATGCGGTTCCTGATGAGGTGCGGGAATGGCTGGCTACGCCGCAATGCTGCGGGTGGGACGAAACATTGCAGCAGGAAAGCGCGTTCACCTGCGGTGCTATGTGCGAACCTGCCCGTTTGTTCCCTGGCGGTGGTTTCGGGCATGCCGGGGCTGGCGGCTGCCACGCCTTTGGTTCACCAGAGACCGGGCTCTCCTTTGCCTATGTGATGAACCGTATGGAGCTGGGGAACCTGCCTGGTGCCCGCGTGTTGAAATTACTGGAACTCCTGGCTTAGCGGGCGTTCAGGAAATTGACCACACCGTGGCCGATGGCTTCTGCATAGCGGATGGCATTGGCCTCTTTGCCCAGGAACCGGGCGTGCTCCGGGTTGGAGAGGAAGGTTGCTTCTGTGATAATGGCGGGCACGTATGATTCATTGCAGGCATTCAACCAGTCTCCACCACCGCGGCGGCCGTCGTTGCGCAGGATAATGTCGCAGGGTATGCCGTTGTTCGGCATGCCACCCTGGTCATAAATGGTCCGGGTGATGACATCTGCCACTGATATGCCCAGCTCCTGCCCGGCAGCGTTGCAGTAAATAGTTCTTGCCGAGCTTGAGCTCACCACCTACGTTATACCAGAACTTGTTCTTGTATGTGTTAGGGTATGGGTTCTTGTCGTACATGTATGAGAGTGATGTGCGGAAGCTACCGTACTCGTTTGAAGAC
>JAFNWZ010000086.1 GCA_017379255.1 Akkermansia sp.
TGCGCGTGCTAACGCACGCTTGCACCTGCCTAACATCTGTCGCCCACTACCGTGGGCTATAAATTTCCGCTCGCTTTGCTCGCTGATAAATTACAATTTTTTGTTTTCTTGCGCAGAATAGCATCAGCAAATCTGAAACAGACCCCTACCTCCGTCCCTGCGCTACGAAAGAACGAGCAGCCCGCGAAGCTGGTCGGCCAGCAGCCCGGCGGGCATGCCCACCATTTCATCCTCCGTAAGCCCGCTTTTCTGACGCCAGCGCACAATGCGGCTCAGAAGCTGGAGATGCCACTCCGGGCATTCCTCCGGCACCACCACCAGGAAGACCAGGCGCACCGGGCTGCCCTGCCAGTCCACCCCCGCAGTGCTGCGCGCCAGATACACAGCAGGCTGCGGAATCTCAAACACGCGGGCATGCGGAATGGCCAGCCCGTAACCGAGGTAGGTGCTTTCCTGCGCCTCGCGGTCCAGCGCGGTGTTGACCAGCGTGCGCTTGCGCCAGCCAGTGAGGCCGGCCAGCTCACCTGCCAGCAGACGCACCATCTCCACATGGCTCATGCCGCAGGGCAATTCCTCCCCACGCACCCAGACCAGCGTTTCGTTGCTCAGCTCCTCCGCATCAAACATGATGCCCCCAGAATATACCCGCTATAAGGCGATTGCAAGCTCGCAGTGTGACAATTACCTGTCATCCCGGGAGCAAAAATAGTCATCCGACTCCGCCAGCCCGGCCAGCACCGCCGCCCGCGATGCCGCAAAACCGCTCTGCAACAGCACAGCGCAGGCCTCATTCCCCGGCGCCAGGCAACAAGTGGCAGTCTCATTCACATGGTACGGCAGCACATGGTCTTCCAAGGCGTCCTCCAGCGCCATTTCCACACCGCGGGGATCTGCCACACCACGCGGGTTCGCCACCAGCAGGGTATGCCGCGGGCCTTTCCCCTCACCCTGCAGCTCCACCTGGCTGCGCAGCTGGCCCAGCCAGGCAAAATCTCCCACCGGGCCAGCGGCGTATCCCAGTGAGGCAAAACGGGCTCCCAGGGCAGCACCACGCGGGCGGATGGGGTCATACAGGTGGTCATAATACTCGCCGCCGATATAAAAATACTGCTGGCCGCAAGCCAGAGCCTGCGCCACGGCCTGCACCTGGGCAGGCAAATCTGCCACACCGCCGCAGAGGTAGGCATGGGGCACCAGGTCCTCATCTGCCCAATCAAGCCACTCGGCGAGTTCGGCCGCAAGGCGGTGCTCATGGCTGGCAGAGCCGCCAAAGAAAGCATAAGGGAGCAGAATGCTGCCGGGTTTACGCAGGCAGATTTTTTCCATGTGGCTGAGTATATCCATGGCCGCACCGGCACCCGTGCCCCCGGTGGCCGAGAAAAACACATGCACCTCCAGCTGCAAATCACCCTCCACCAACGGCTTGAGCAGGCGCTGCACCGCCGGCCAGCTCTGCAGCAGCAGGGCGCGGCCATACCGCCTCATGCCCCCTGCCCCATTCAGAGCAGCCAATGCCTGCTCCACCTCATACACGGGCACCTGCAGCTGCTCTGCAAGCTGCCAGCGCATGCCGCCCACGCAGTCCTTCAACTCCGGGTTCTGCTCCATTTCATTGAGCGAACGGGCTTCTTCCTTGATGTTCAGAAAGGGAATATCATCTGCCCACTGCAGCCACTCCGGCGAGCTGGCCACATCATCCGCCGCATCCAGATACAGGCACACCACATCTTCCCCGGCCGGGGGCATACCGCTTGCAGCCACAGCCTGCCGCCAGGCACGCAACACCTGACCACCCACGCCACCAAGTCCTATGAGAAGTGTCCGTTTCGTCATATCTGCTGAAAGTAAAATATCTTACCTGCCAGTATAGCATGAGCGCCCGCTGCGTCAATCAAAATCAATAAATCGCCCCATTATTTGGGCCTGTTTCAGATTTGCTGATGCTATTCTGCGCAAGAAAACAAAAAATTGTAATTTATCAGCGAGCAAAGCGAGCGGAAATTTATAGCCCACGGTAGTGGGCGACAGATGTTAGGCAGGTGCAAGCGTGCGTTAGCACGCGCA
>JAFNWZ010000087.1 GCA_017379255.1 Akkermansia sp.
ACCTTGCGCTCCAAGCGCAGAATGGCAGCAATGCGCTCCTCTGCCTGCATGTCGAGCAGGTTCTTGATGGAACGGCCTTGGGCGGAGCGTGCAGCCTCATCAATCTCATACACGCGCTCCACGTACACACGGCCGGTGTTGGTGAAGAACATGATGTAGTCGTGGTTCTGGGCGGCAAACAGGTGCTCCACAAAGTCGCTGGCATCCTTCTTGCTCTTGGTCGTGGCGGCCTTGATACCCTTGCCACCGCGGGCCTGCAGGCGGTACTCATCGGAGTTGGTGCGCTTGATGTAACCGCTGTGCGTGATGGTCACAATCATGGAATCATTGGGGATGAGGTCCTCAATGGCCATATCGCCCTCGAACGGGATGATGTGGGTCATGCGCGGGGTGGCGTACTTCTCCTTGATGGCGCGCAGCTCATCCTTCACAATGCCGAGCACGCGGCTCTCATTGGCCAGGATGTCCAGATAGTCCTCAATGAGCTCCAGCAGCTTCTTGTACTCGTCGGAAATCTTGTCGTTTTCCAGAGCGGTCAACTGGTAGAGGCGGAGTTCGAGGATGGCGTTCACCTGGCGTTCCGTGAACACATACTTGTCACCCTGCACGGAGGGCTGGCTGTGGATGAGGATGCCCAGTCCCTTGGCCAGTTCCGTGGGGAAGCTGAACTGCATCAGGCGGTTGCGGGCATCCTCTCGGTTCTTCGAGTCGCGGATGATGCGGATGAACTCATCCATGTTGGCCAGGGCAATGAGGTATGCCTCCAACACCTCGGCGCGGTCCTCTGCCTTGCGCAGCAGGAACTTCGTGCGGCGCACCACCACCTCGCGGCGGTGTTCGACGTAGAAATTGATGGCATCCTTCATGGTGAGCACCTTCGGGCGACCCTCGTGAATGGCCAGCATGTTCACGGAGAAGGAAGTCTCCATGCTGGTGAGCTTGTAGAGCTGGTTGATGACCACCTGCGGGCGGGCATCGCGCTTGAGCTCGATTTCAATGTAGTCCGTCAGGTCGCGCATACCGGCAATGTCGGTGATAATCTTATCACGCACCAGCTCGGCAATGCGTTCCTGCAGCACGGCACGGTTCACGCCATAGGGCACATCGGAAATGTGGATGAACTCGCGGCCATTCTCGTTGGTGACCACTTCCATCTTACCGCGCATGCGGACGCTGCCGCGGCCGGTGCGGAAGTAGCTGTCGATACCCTTGTAACCCAGCACATAGCCGCCGGTGGGGAAGTCCGGACCCTTGATGTAGGCACGCAGAGCTTCGCTGGTGATGAGGGGATTGTCGATAAAGGCGCAGATGCCGTCCACCACTTCGCCCAGGTTGTGCGGGGCCATGTTGGTGGCCATACCCACGGCAATACCTGTGCCGCCGTTGACCAGCAGGTTCGGGAATGCAGAGGGGAACACCACGGGTTCCGTGAGGCGGTTGTCGTAGTTCGGCTGGAAGTCCACGGTATCCTTGTCCAGGTCATCCATGAGGGCCACACCCAGGTGGCTCAGCTTGGCTTCCGTGTATCGCATGGCGGCGGGGGGGTCACCTTCCGGAGTACCGAAGTTACCCTGCCCCTGCACCAGGATGTCGCGCATGTTCCAGGGCTGGGCCATGGTCACCAGCGTACCGTAGGCGGACTGGTCACCGTGCGGGTGGTAGTTACCGATGGTGTCACCCACGATTTTACCGCACTTGATGGTACCCTTGGTAGGCACCAGACCAAGCTCATGCATAGCGTAGAGCACGCGGCGCTGAGAGGGCTTCAGACCGTCACGGGCGTCGGGCAGAGCTCGGGAAATAATCACGGACATGGAGTAGTCCAGGAAGCTGCGGGACACCTCCTCTGCCACGTCGACCGGGCGAATTCTTGTATCACTCATAATTCAGTAAAAAACGGTTAAGGGTTACACGTCGAGGTTGCGAACATTCAGAGCATTGTCCTCAATGAAACGGCGGCGGGGCTCCACAAGGTCACCCATGAGGATGGTGAACATCTTGTCGGCCTGCACGGCGTTGTCATCATCCAAGCGCACGCGGAGCAGCTCGCGCTTCTCCGGGTCCATGGTGGTGGCATACAGGTCCTTGGCGTCCATTTCACCAAGACCTTTGAATCGGGTAATGGTTACGCTGCGACCGCCGATTTCGAGCACCTTGGCAAGGATGTCACCCACAAAGTTGACCGGAGTCACCGTGTTGCGGCTGTTCTCCACCAGCTCGAAGACGGGAGCATCATCGGACAGCAGGCGGTCGGACTCAATGCCGAGCTCCTGCAGGCGGGAAAGCACACGGGTGATGGCCTTGGCCTCGTGCAGCTCGTGCAGCAGAGCGCGGCGGCTGGGGCCTTCGCGCACCGGCAGCGGGTTGGCAGCCAGTTCTTCCTCGCTGGGCTCGCCGAAGAGGAAGAGGTCACGGTTCTCCTCGGAGAAAGCACTCAGGCTGTCCATATCGGCAAAGTACTGCACCTC
>JAFNWZ010000088.1 GCA_017379255.1 Akkermansia sp.
CAACTGGCTCAATTCCAGCTGCATGGTGCCGCCAGTAGTGTTATAAGAACCGTTGGTCAGCTCCAGGTGATTTCCGTGGACAATGGCAGATTTTCCAGCTGTTACCCCAAGCTGCCCCGATATTCTAGTATAAGCATCTGTTGCGGTAGTACCCGTCAGCAGCAGCCCTCCATCGAGAAGAATATCGCCATTAACCGTGCGCATGGTGTTATCCGGCGTATTCAAATCCAGCGTAGCACCACTCAGAACCACAGTCCTTCCCTCTCCCGCAAGTGCATTGTCTGCAGCAAAAACTACCTTACCCTCACGAATCGTAAAGGTGTTCCACCGCTTACCTTCTGCACCCAGCACCAGCGTTCCTGTACCGGTTTTCTGCAGCTGGTCTGCCTGGATACTGCCATGCAACGCAGAGTCTGCAGCCGAACCAATCAGAACAGCGCTGCCCTCTGCACCCACCAGCATGCTGCCGGCCTGCAAATCTATCTTATTGAACGCCTGCGTTGTATCTGCAATATCCAGCACACAGGCATTCTGCACCGACACAGAAGAAGCATTCGCCAGGGCATTATCTGCCACCAGCCCCAGGGTGATACTACCACCCTCCCCGGTCTCGTGTCCCATGACTGTGACCGCCCCGGTAACATCAGCAGCGCGCTCCAGCACCACCGTGCCGCCGCTGTAGCCCTGCGCATCCACAATCACATCATGCCCGGCAGTAAGATGGGTACCCACAGTAAAGGTAGCACCATCCATCACACTGAACCGGTATGCCTGCCCCTCTCCTGCTGTGATATTCCCGGTATACCGCATATCAACAGAAGAGCCCAGAGCCAACCGGGAATGCGCGCTGATATCAATCCCGCCCGGCTGATTATCCAGAAGAAGAATACCGGCAGAATCTGCACTCAGGTTGCTGATACCTGTACCATGAACAGGAGTT
Organism: Akkermansia sp.; assembly: GCA_017379255.1. Taxonomy (GTDB): domain Bacteria; phylum Verrucomicrobiota; class Verrucomicrobiia; order Verrucomicrobiales; family Akkermansiaceae; genus Akkermansia. The sequence goes on from JAFNWZ010000088.1 coordinate 941, forward strand.
GCGCCACAGCCGTATATCAGATTCAGCGTGGCAGCCCCCAGCGCTCCATCTGTATAACTGAGTTTCATTCCCTGGCTGTTAAAGATGATGTTGCCGGTAAAATCATTTGCCGCATTGCCCAGGTATACAAAACCGGTAGAATCCGCAGCCGAACCCAGCAACAGGTCATGATTACCGCTCAGCTGGTAGTTGACATTCAGCGTGCCGCCGCCGCCACCCAGCTTCCAGACATAGTTCCCCTCTGCATCCTGCTGCACGGCTTCCAGCCTCTCTGTGGTGCCCAGGGCACCATAGTTCACCGTCTTTCCTTCCTCTGCACCCAGGTACAGGTTCTGGTGGCCGCTCAAATCAAGCTTCTGCTCTGTATCAGCAGAAAGCGCCAGTGTACCGGTAGAAGAACCATCCACACGGTCCAGCAGCTCCTGTGCCGTATCAGCATGGGAAGCAATCCATGCGCGGTCACCCAGCACCCATTTGTGGTCAGCCGTGTCACCCAGGGAACTCTTCTTAACACCCACCAGGCCACCGGAACTCAGCGTCTTTCGCCCGGTGAAAGAATTTTCGCCCTCCAGGATGAGCCGGGCCGCATTGGTGCTCAGGTTCACGCTCACATCACCCGCGCCGGTAATATTTCCGGCAAATGTGGCAGCAGAGGTTGTACCCCCGCTGTAGGCAATCTGAAGTTCAGAACCTGCTGCCATGGATATATTGCCCTTATGGCCGAAGTAATCAGAATAGATGGAGGTATCCTCCAGGAAAGCACCACCTTCCACATATTCGTACTGGGAATGCACCCCCTCACGCATGACGTAGGTACCGCCGGATTCCACGGTCACATCGCCCGCCAGGCGGGCGTGGCTCCCGAGCTCAAAGACTGCACCGGATTTCACCGTCACATCCATGGCAGCATCTGCATAGTGCCAGTCATTCTCCTTGAACAGGCGTTCACCCGTCATGCCATTTACAGAGCCTTTGCCATGCAGCGTATTCGTACCAGCCAGTACAACCCGCCCGTTGGAAATGGTCATTCCGCTTCCTTCTCTCTGAGTTAAATCTGTGTGGATGCCATGAAGCACCAGCACGCCACCACCTTGGTAATCAATTCGGAGCGAACCAGTTGCGGAATCTTGAAAGGAACCGAGCCAGGTATTTTCCCCGCTCTGTCTGTAAGTAAGGGTAACATGACCTGAGCTGTTGGAGATGATGGCTTCTTCAGAAAGAGCATTGATGGTAAAAAGCCCCTCTGTATCCCCCGATGTATACCAGTCCATGCTGTTACCATTCATATCGAGGATACCGCCACCATTGCCGAAGGTGAAATCACGCACAATTTGAGCCTTATCAGCAATCTCAACGCGGGCACCTGAACCAACCAGCACGTTATAGGCTGCGTGTCCCCCTTGCTGTTGCAGATAGGTCGAACCGGTGCCACCGAGCACCAGCAGAGCGTTCGTATCTCCTTGACCATCGATGTACAAGTCACCCGCCCCGGTCTTGCGCCATTCATACATGTAGTCAGCCTTGTTGTTCAGCTGCAAATGCACCTCTGCCCCGGCGTTGATGACATAACCGGCATGATTGAATAAATTGCCCTCGCTGCCTTCTGATTTGATGGTGTAGGAACCACCGGAAAAACCGGCATAACCAATACCCAAATCCACCGTGTCCTTCAATATAATCTCATTTTCTGCACCTGTTGTATTGAAAAGCAGATTATCCGTAAAGAACAAATCCTCATCGGATACTTGCAGATAGTCATCAGAGGTATAGGCGTACCAATTCTGAGTATCTTTGAGTTCATGTAGACTGGCCCAGGTATTTAGCCCTGTTTTTACGCCAGCAAAACAAGCGATTTCCGCCCCCTGTCCATTGGTGATAGAGCCGTGCCATTCGGTGCCGGTTCTGCCTCCATTGTCGGTGCGTGTTTCGTCCTCTTTATTCACGGCATTCAGGTACAGAGTTCCGCTTTCCGGCATTTCTACGTTAACATCGAACTGAACCAGCTTTTCCCGCGTATATTCGAGATTACCACGGGCTTGTGACATAGTGACACTATAGGACTGCTGGCCGGCAAGGTACTCGTATCTATTATTTTCGCTGTTGTAGATGAAGCTGGGGCTACCCGAATCACCGGAACGAATCGCGAACGGCAAAGGATTCAAGTCACTGGCACCGTTTTGATCCAAATACTGGAAAACACTTAGATTCGTTGTTCCCTCATGTATCTGAACGCTCTGAATCTGATTAATACCACCAGTGATGAACTGGTAGGCCCACCCATATTCCGTGGTCACTCCTGTAGAGGCATCGTACAAACCCTTAGCCCCGGCCCCCGAATGGTAAAGATGTTGACCCACCAGCGTGTTGATGTCCGTTACTGTAGTAAACTCATTCCAGGTGGCATCCGTCACAACCTTACTTTGGCGCTCAATAACGTAATCATAATTTCCGCCATAAACATTCAATGGGTTCATCCGGAAAATATTCGAACCCCAGATATCAATGGCTGAATAGGATATTCTATGTTCATCACCCAACAGACGCTGACTGAAAGAGGCATTCAACGACCATACGTGCTCCACACTTGCCAGAAAGGTAGGTGATATCATCGCGCCATCGCCCTCATCAATGGTCGCGGTCAAATTAATCATGCCCTGAGAATTCGGGATGATATAAGGCTCAGCTCCTGTTGTATACTGAATGGCGATAC
>JAFNWZ010000089.1 GCA_017379255.1 Akkermansia sp.
GATTTACCCGGGGTTCCGCCGCTAACGCGGCTCCACCCCGCGCTACTTTATACCGCCCTGACGGGCTCAAAAATCCGCGCACTCCGCGCGCCAGAATAGACCGATAAATTACAATCTACGAAACTTTGGGACACATGTGCTAAAAAATGCTATTTTTTTGGCAGTTTAATGCTCCGTTCAGGCTACAACTCAGACAAATTGCATCTATACTTGGTTCAGGAATAATCGGCTCAATATTGGCTTGTAATCGGCTCAAAATTTGATAAAATGAGCCGTAAATAAGAAGAAATTGAGCCGAAAGGGAGAAATCCATGCTAAAAGAACAGATTTTTGAATTATTCTGGAGCCATGAGAGCCTCAGCAAAGCTGAGGTTATGGCAGCCCTGTCTCAGGAAGTGAGCGATGCTTCTGTTAAGCGAGCTTTGCAGCAATTGGTAAAAGACGGGAAACTGCTTATCAGCGGAGCGGGGCGCTCTACTCGTTACCAAATATCTCCGCATGGACGCTTGCTTTCTACAATCAATCTGGATACCTATTACAGCCGCGACATTGATGAGCGCAGCATTATCAGCAATTTTAATTTTGAGTTGCTGAGCTCGGTTCTGCCGGGGGCAATCCTGTTTACAGACGAAGAAGAGAAACACCTTCAGTCCCTCCAATCGGAGTTCCGTTCCAACATCAGCCAGCTTTCAGATGCCGCAAGACACAAGGAGATGACACGTCTCGGTATTGATTTAAGCTGGAAATCGTCTCAGATTGAGGGCAACACCTATACATTGCTGGAAACGGAGAGATTATTATTGGAACAACGTACAGCTGAGGGTAAAACACGTGATGAAGCTACCATGCTTCTAAATCACAAGGCTGCCTTGGATTTCATTGTATCAGAGCCGGATTATTTGCAACATCTGAGTGTAGCTCACATCGAGGACATTCACAGTATACTCGTACGCGATTTACAGGTTGATAGAAACATACGTCACCGCCGTGTGGGTATCACTGGCACGAATTATCGGCCTCTTGATAATGAATACCAAATTCGTGAAGCCCTGGAGGCAACCTGCAATCTCGTTAATGCGACTCCTTGTGTTTTTTCAAAAGCTTTGCTGGTACTCGTCCTGCTTTCCTATATTCAAGCATTTATGGATGGCAATAAACGTGTGGCTAGACTAACCTCCAATGCAGTGTTGATAGCGCATGGATATTGCCCGCTTTCGTTCCGTAGTGTAGAATCCATAGATTACAAGAAAGCCATGTTGATTTTCTATGAGCAGAACAATATCTCTGCATTCAAGAAAATCTTTATGGAACAATTCGAATTTGCAGTGAAGTCTTACTTCTGATGCATCGTCTTTACTGACCTGTCGCAAATTTTGCGACAACTGAATCTTCCGCATCCTTGCGCAACCCCCTATGGTATCCGAATGTCGTACTAAACGGGCACTGGCATCATACCAGAACTTCCAGATAAGGGGTTAACTTGTCTATCACTCCAAGCTTTGTGGCGTATTCTGCCAGCTGGTTCAGACTTAGGGGCGCTCTGATTCTTCAAGGGTGGACGATAGGATTTCCCCTCCGGGGCCGTGGCAGAGCCTTTGCTGGCGCAAAGGTGCCCGCAGGGAGGTGTCCCTGCGGCTCAGCCGGGTAGATTGCCACCGGTAATCCACCCCCACAACAACCGCGAGCGGTTGCCGTGGCTTCGAATCCCGTCACGCTAATAAACCAAAAGCCCCGCACCTTGTCAGGTACGGGGCTTTTGGTTCAAGGGGCCTTCGAGGGGGGGCGAGCTCACAGGGACTCTGCCATCATTTTTGGCAGTTTATTGCTCCGTTCGGGTTACAACTCAGACAAATCGCATTTTAATGTTTGGCTAGACGGCTTTATTCCGTTCATGCGTCTAGAAAGTTCATCACCAGCTTCACCATTGTCTCCTTTTCCTCGGGCTTGGATTCCGCAATCATCACAACCATGGCTACCAGGGTGTGGTCGGCTATGACTTTTTCGCCATCCCGGAATAATAAGCCGTTTCTTTCCAGGAAATACAAGAACACCGCTGCCGCAATTCGTTTATTGCCATCCGAAAAAGCGTGATTTTTAGTCACGAGGTAGAGTAGGTTAGCTGCCTTTTCCTGCGTGGATGGGTACACGTCCTTTCCGGCAAAGCTCTGGTAGATATTACCCAAACTCCCCTTAAAGGAATCATCCTTTTCATTGCCGAATACACTACTCTCATCCCCATACCGCATAGAATCTATGAGCTTCCTGCACTCCTCATAGGTCAGTACATAGGTATGGGTATCCCCTTGCGGCTTCTTCAGGCGCTGGTGGTCGTAATCATCCAGCAAATCAAGAGAGCGGGTGTACTGCTGAACCACTTCCAATATCTGGGCTGAATCCAACTTGTTTTCCACACGCTTCATCACGCGGATGGTAGTGGAGAGGTCCTGCAAGCGCTTTTGCTGGCATACATACCCATGCATCAGATACTGCCGAAGTACATTCGTAGCCCAGCGACGGAACTGAACACCCCGTGCCGATTTCACGCGGTAGCCTACGCTGATAATCATATCCAGATTGTAGTATTCCACCTGTCGCTCTACTTCGCGCGACCCCTCAAGTTGAACTGTCGCAAATTTTGCGACAGTTGAATTATCGAGCTCCTCACGCAGTGCTGACTGAATATGCTTACCTATCGTTTTGATATCTCTATCAAAGAGTTGCGCTATCTGTTGACGATTAAGCCATACGGTATCCGCCTGAGGTTCTACTCGAACCGACAGCTCAAACTCCCCCTCTCTGAAATGTATTTCTTCTATGTTCCCCACGGCTTACTCTCCTAAAAGACATTCTAGCATATTTTACGCACCATTCAACTCAAATACGAAAATATCCTGATACCGGCCACATGTGTCCAAAGATTATGGAAAAATAGCCCTAAACGACATAAAGACATAGTGTTCTGTGTGAAAAAAATCGTAGTGTGGTATCACCCGCCGAACCATCGGCAGTAAGCATTCATTCGCGGCTCTATCGGCGTAAGCCGCTAACTTTCGATTCGTAAATCGTAAATCCTCGTGCCCTATATCTTTGTGGCGTATTCTGCCAGCCGGTTCAGATTTTTCTCTTTACGGGAAAAATAAAGTTTTAGCGCGGCGGTATAGCATTCAATATCTACCCTGTTCTTGCTGCGGAGCATATCACAGATGCAGCGCTCTGCATTGTACCCGCGAACGACATTGCCCATCGTAGTACGCAATTCTGTAAGCCCCAGCTCATGAAACCGAGGCTTTATATAATAACACGTGCAATCCTTCGCCGCGCACAAGATAATCCATGATATAGGTAATGACCTCGGTGTCGGTCTGCAGAGTACATTTATATCCGAACA
>JAFNWZ010000011.1 GCA_017379255.1 Akkermansia sp.
GTGTATTCATAGTCGTATAATAATTACGTATTTTCCAGAATTAACGCGTATTCGGGATGGAGTATATCAAACGCGAGGGCAGATGAAAAGCATAATTTACGCTATACCTCAGTAGTTTTTTTTCAACGGGTCGGAAAGAACACCTGCACTTCATTTCCTCTATCCAGCATCATGGCCAGTTCATTCAAATCTTTCTGCTCCATACGGAGTTGCAACTGCCCGCGCCCCCCCTGGGCACCGACTATAACCATGCCATTTTCCAGAACCAGAAGCCGGTCCGATGAGGGATATTGCGGCGACCTGGACAGAACGGCATGTCCATCCAGCACACCCTCCCGGGCAGCCACTTTCGTAACCTGTGTCACCTGGCGGGATTTCGGCATATCATCCACTGCCAGAATCGGATAATCCGCGACAAGCTGGTCTCCATCCCACACGGAAAGCTCCCTCTGCACCGGATGAATCTCCACCCTGAGGCGCATGGGCACAACCACGAGCTTCTGCCCCACACGCAAGGCAGACGGCTCCACAATGCCATTGAGCAGCATAATCAAATCCTGCGGACATTTCTGCGTTGCAGCAATACGCGCCAGATTGTCTCCCTTACGTACAGTATACACCCGGGCTCCCGGATGCATCCGGGAAAGATAACGCGGCACATTCACACGACCACATATCTGCCGGGCCTCGCGCCCCGCTATGCCCGAATCTGCCAAAAAAGGACGCAGCAGCAAGGCCGCCTCCCCGCCTTTCTGCTCCTGCATCAACCGGCGGGCCTGCTCCAACTCCTCCGGTCGCCGCGGCCAGAGAGAGTAATTCTCTGCAGAATATGCGGTGGGAATCAAACTACAAAATACCCCTGCGGCGAAAATCAAATATATTAATCTCATGAGATTTCTGAATCATTTCCAACATGAAACCGAGCAGGGAAACCTCCCATGCATCGTCAACACCATATATAACTGCGCGAAACGGATCGCCGGAACTTAAAGCTTCACTCACCACCCTGTCCTGCACCTCCGCACATACATCATGCACACATTCCTCCGTCACCTCTGAGCGACAAAAACGAAAACCGTACTCAAACAATGCACGCATGTCCACACCTCTCTGGCGCATCCAATCGAAGAATCGGGCAGCAACAGCACCAAACCCCTCTGTCTCAACGCCACACATATCGGAAGGGCGTATAATACGCGGCCGATTCGCCTCAACCCAGCCACTGCGAATCCGGCACACGCCAATTTCATCCAGCGACTCCGTAATAAGCCTGAAATTAAACCGGGTGTCGCCGAAAGAGTCAATGCGGCGATCGGGCACATACAGCACCCGGGTTTGCCGGAACGCGTATTCTATGGCATCCTGATTCACGCAAAAAACAAAAGGCGGCTCCACCGGATAAGGGAGGAACCGCCCGTTTTACAGAAAAGGAAAACCGGGCTTATCAGGCCTTGTGGGACTCGATGTAAGCCACAACGTCAGCCACAGACTTGAGCTTCTCAGCGTCTTCGTCAGGAACTTCCACGGAGAACTTATCCTCGAAAGCCATCACAAGCTCAACAGTGTCGAGGGAGTCAGCACCGAGATCTTCGATGAACTTAGCATCGGTGGTCACCTTTTCGGGATCAACGCTGAGCTGAGCAGCGATGATTTCTTTTACCTGGGATTCGATATTGTCGGACATAAGATTGTTACAGGTTTTAAGTGCACTCATTCTAGCGTGTTCCTTGACTTCTTGCAACAAAAAAAGCGCCGTATGCTTAAAAAAAATTGCATCAGGTGTACATCCCGAACGCCTGAGCGATACCGTTCAACGTAAGTAAGGGCTCAATTCTGTAATCATGACGCAGGCGGAGGGCAACCATTGCAGCATCCCCTCCCGTCAACACCACATGAACCACCTTGCCCAGCTCCTTCTCTATTTCGTCGAGAATACCATCCACCAGAGCAGGATACCCCACACGCACAGCAGCGGCCATAGCCTCTTTCGTTGAGGTACCGATAACCGGGCCCTGGTCAGCCGGTTCCATTTCCGGCAAAAGCGCAGTACGGCCATTCAGGCTTGCCGCAAATGCTGCCATGCCCGGGGCAATAACGCCACCTAGAAAACGGATTTTCCCATCCTGTTCATCAACCACATCAAACGTGGTGGCCGTCCCCAAATCAACCGCAACCACCGGAAACACCTGCCCCTGCACGGCGGCTAACACATTCGCCACCCGGTCTGCACCCAGCGAGCAAACACCTGCATACGCAGAAAAATCCACCTGGGTCGGCACAAACGGCGTCAGAACTTCCACCTTTGCTCCGGGGCATGCCCTGGATATATGTTCCGCGGCGTGGGGCACAACCGAGCAGATTCCTACGCGAGAAAAATGCCAGTCCTCCAGCAGTGATTGGACACGCTCCTCCGTAATATCCGCCGTATTCAACACTCGCACGTCTCTAATCCGGCCGCCCGATACTAGAGCAAACTTCGTCCGCGTATTGGAATTATCAACTATAACACTATTCATACTTGAAACACTCTGGCCATAATATCAGCAATGCGCCGGCATGCATCCGTCCTGCCAGCCCGCTTCATCGCGGTGCACAACTCGTGCCAGCCTCTGGCCTCATCTGCCAGCAGATTCTCCAGCGTTGCAATAAGATGCTGCGTGGATTCTACGGGACAACCGCAGGCCTCCTCCACCAGCAACTCCAAATTCCCCTGCTCCTGCCCCGGCAAAGCGAAATTCACCAGAACGGGCACTCCACTGGCGTAGCATTCAAACATGGTGGCAGCCCCTGCCTTGCCAATATAAAAATGACTTTCCCGCATATAATCTGCCATTTGGTCTGTTTCCCGAAGTATCAACAATCTGCCGGAAGCCTCATACTCAGAAAACACCCTGCGCAACGCGTGCTCCCTTCTGCCAGCCAGAACAGTGAGGTGCAATCCCGGGAATGCGCAGAGCAAAGAGCGGATATCATCCTCCACACCACGGATCTGCCTGTATGCCCCGTACAATATGCGCAAGCCTGTGACCGACGGCTGCGGTCTCTCGCCATCAACCCGAAAGCACTGGCGAACCGGGAACCCACCCACAGACACTCTCTCCTCCTCCATGGCGTACCGGTCTATCAGCATTCTGCGCGAGCCGGCATCGGGCACAATGACAAGCCGGGCAGCAGAGCGCGCCCAGGGCCGGCTGATTTCCCTGGCATCAGTCACCACTACTGCATACGGAATCTGTGCACCGGATTGCTCGTGCAATTCATCCAGCATGTAAGCAAACAACGGATAGGTGCAGATGACCAGGTCAGGCCGGTACGAATCAAGCTGTTCTTTCAAACACGCGACCACTCTCCGCAGCAAGGGACTTTTCACCAATACCCGCCAATCCGCCGTATCTGTTAAATCATACGTTATCCTCCACAGCCAGGGCAGAAACCGCACGCAGCA
>JAFNWZ010000090.1 GCA_017379255.1 Akkermansia sp.
CCCGCGCGATGATTGATGCCCTGGTGGCGCAGGAAGATAAGAATTTCTGGGTGCACAACGGTTTTGACCCGGTCGGTATTCTCCGTGCGGCAAAAGAAGCCGCTGCAGCTGGTGGGCAGGCGAATCAGGGTGCATCCACCATTACGCAGCAACTGGCTCGAAATGCCTATGACCTGGAGCAGCGCACGATGGCTCGCGGCGGCAGCCGCTATGAACGTAAGGTGGTGGAAATCTTCCTGGCCATGCGCATTGAGGAGAAGTACGAGAAACAGCAGATTCTCGAATTTTACATCAACCGCATTTATTTCGGCCGCGGGTATTATGGCATCCGCGCAGCTTCGCTCGGTTATTTTGGTAAGGAACCCGCAGACCTGACGGTGCGGGAGGCTGCCAGTATCGCGGCTCTGATTAAAAATCCGGAAAATTACAACCCCGTGCGCAACCCTGAGCTGAACTGGCGCTGGCGCAACGACGTTATCGACCGCATGGAGCGAGCCGGTATGCTGACGGCAGGCGAAGCCGCCCGCCAGAAAGAAACCCCGCTGGGGCTGAATCCCAAACCGCTCAAGCGCAACACCTCTTTCCTGCATGCCATGGTGCAGCAGCATGCCATTGATATTTTCCAGAATCCCGAGCGCGGTGAGGAAATTGTCAAGAGCCGGGGAATCAAGATATACACCACGATTGACAAGAAGATGCAGGAGGCTGCAGAGCAGGCCCTGCGCGCGCAGTTGGAAAAAGTGGAGTCCCGGGAAGATTATACGCACGTGCGGTTCAGTGAAACCAGTGACCCCCGCTGCGCCCAGCATCGTTATGTGGATGGTGCCGTCATGGCTGTGGATAACAACACGGGCGGGGTGCTGGCCTATGTGGGTGGCCGCAGCTTTGACCGCGATAACTTCGATATCATTGAGAGCGGGCGGCGCTCAGTAGGCACAGCCATGCTACCGTTCCTGTATATGTGTGCCTTTGAGAACGGCTATTCACCGTGTTCCCGCTTGCTGGATGATGCGCTGGATAACCGCCTGGCCGGTATTGGCGGCTCTGAAGGTATACTGGGCGAATGGGGCATGGAGGTCGAGAAAGGACGCTATCTGGATTCCATAACCCTGCGCCAGAGCCTCGAATGGTCCAAGATTGCCGCTTCTGCCCGCCTGGGTATTGCCCTGGGTTCTCACCCGACCAAAGGCGCGCGTTGCTTCCAGAACACACTCTCACAGGTTGGTATCACCCCGCCGCCCAGAAATCCGCACAGCACGGAATTGAAACCCCAGTATTACCCCCGCGTGTATCTGGGAACAGAGCCGGTGTCGCTCAAGGAGGTGACAATGGCGTACACCGTGTTCCCGAATGGAGGCAAGCGCCCGATTGCTCCTTATGTCGTGAGCAAGATTACGGATAGTAATGGCAAGATTCTCTGGGAGAATCCGCTGGCTGTAACTCACCGCATGGTGCGCAGCACCACGCCGTGCACGGCCTACCGCCTGCACAGCATCATGCGCGAATCCATGGAAAAAGGCTCGGCGCAGCGCGTGCGCCCGCTTCTGCCGGAGTCTTTCGGCGGTGCGGTCAAGACGGGAACCAACTATGATTTTTCTGACAATGCCCTGTTCGGCTACACCAGCAGCTTCACCTGCGGCATCTGGATGGGGTATCTCAACGACCACCAGCCCATATATCCCCAGGCTTTTGGCTCAGACACCTGCGGCCCTGTGTATGCGGCCATTCTGGAATCTGCCAAGGGGCGTTATGAGGATACTCCCATTCCGGTTCCCCCGGATACAGAAGAGGTGGAAATCTGCCTGACCTCCGGCCAGATTGCCACAAATTTCTGCTTTGAGACGGTGACAAAGGACGGCAAGCCCGGCTATGTCCGTCCGACGTATCGCGAATATATTCCCAAGGGGGATGTGTCGATGGGGCAGTGCTCCATTCATGGAGATGGCAGTCCGTCTCTGCATGATTTCATGGAGGCGCATTCCGGGCACATGAATTCATCCCGCGTGCTGCAGATTGTGCCCGTGTTGCCGCGCAGCGCCGCGCTCATTGGAGAGGACCCCTACGACTGTGACCTGACACTTTCGCCCCGCTACCAAGATGCGGCAGATATAGCTGATACATCCAGCTCTGCGGAGGAGGTTGCGTCCCCCGCCGATGACAGCCCGGAGGAAGTGGAAAGCCCCGGTGTTGATACGGATATGCAGCTGAATGCCCCTGCGCCCATGCGCCATCTGCCGCTCGTTCCGCTTCAAATCTGATTTTCTTCCCGCTTTTCTGCATGCAAATGGATTCTCTGACACAAACGCTCGCTGCCACCCAGGAAAAGGCCTTTGAAATCAATATGGACAAAGGCGTGTACGGCGCCTTTGCTGAAATTGGTGCCGGGCAGGAGACCGCAAACTGGTTTTTCCGTTCATCCGGCGCAGCCGGTACCGTGGCCAAGACTATTTCTGCTTATGATATGACCGTGAGCGATACGCTCTATGGCCAGGCTCGCCGCTATGTGTCGGAGGAGCGGCTCAAGCAGATGATGGATTACGAGTATTCCCAGCTTATCAACAGGTTAGGTGAGAAAAGGGGCGAGAATACCTGCTTCTTTTCATTCTGCAACACGGTAAAGGCCAAGGGATATCGCGATAACGGCCCGTGGTCTGCGTGGATTGGCGTGCGTTTTCAGCTCAAGCCCGGCCTGCCTCCCAGTGATTTTGTGATGCATGTGCGCCTGCTGGTGCCGGATCACGATGTCCAGATGCGAATTCTGGGGGTTCTGGGCGTAAACCTGCTGTATGCTTTGTTCTACAAGCGCGACCGCATGGAGGAATTTGTGCGGAGCGTGGGTGATAATGTAGACCGCGAGTTTTACGAAATTGATTTCATGCGGTTCTCCGGGCACGGGTTCGGCATGTTCGATAACCGCATCCTGGCGCTGGAGCTGGTGCGCTCTGGATTGACGGAAGCAACGCTTCTCTGCCCGGATGGCACAGTGGCGCAGCCCGCAGATTTCCTGTATAAGCGCCCGATTGTGCTGATGCGCGGCAGCTTCCGCCCACTTTGTGGTATTCATCTGGAAATGATGGATAGCGTGCGCAACAAGTTCCTGGAAAGCCTTCCGGCAGAGCAGCAGGGGCGTGTGGTGGATATCTGTGAAATCTCCCTCTCTAACCTTCTGCGCGGTGAGCAGGTGGATTTGCTGGAGTTCCTGGACCGCGTGGAAGCACTGGCGGCCGAGGGTAAAACGGTGATGGTGACGAATTTTGGCCGTTTCCACCGTCTTTCCCGCTTGCTGAGCCAATATACCAGCGAACCTGTGGCCATTGCCTTGTCCATCGGCCTGCTCAACGAAATCTTCAAGGATAAGTGGGCAGATACGCCCGGTGGTATTCTGGCCACCATGGGGCAGATTTTCGTGAACAAGACCAAGTTCTACGTGACACCGTGGATTAACCGCACCACCGGTGAGTTTGTGACGGCAGGCACTTACAAAGCGCCTGAGAAATACCACTACCTGTACCGCCACCTGCGCGAGACCGGCTGTATCGTGGAGGTGCCGTACTTCAACCAGAAGCTTTTGTTCCAGACTCCGCGGGATATTATACGCATGATTAAGACCGGCGATGAAAAGTGGCGTGAATACGTGCCTGCATCTGCAGAGCGTATGGTGGAGCATATCATGGAGGAGGAGAAATGACGAATTACCGGAACGATTTTCCCATTCTGGAAGCAAAAATCGGCAAGCGTCCCTTGATTTATCTGGACAATGCCGCGACGACCCAGAAGCCGGCCTGTGTGCTGGAGGCGGCTCGCCGTTATTATGAAGCGCAGAATTCCAACATTCATCGCGGTGCTCATTACTTGAGCCGCGTTGCGACAGAAGAACACGAGAACGCCCGCTCCACCGTGGCAGATTTTCTGCACGCCGCCAGTGCGAGTGAGGTGATTTTCACCAGTGGCTGCACGGCGGGCATCAATCTGGTGTCCCAGACGCTGGCGCTTTCCGGCATGCTGAGTGCCGGGGATGAAATCCTGGTGAGTACGGATGCCCACCACTCCAACATCGTGCCCTGGCAGATGTTGTGCGAACGCACGGGTGCAGTGTTGCGTCCCGTGCCGCTTACTCCAGAGCTCCGGTTTGACATGCAGGCCTACCACCGTTTGCTCAGCCCCCGCACCCGTCTGGTGGCTGTGCCGTATATTTCCAACGCGCTGGGGGCGGTTAACCCGGTGCGTGAGATTATTGCCGATGCCCGGCGCAACAACCCGGATTGTCTGGTGCTGGTGGACGGCGCGCAGAGCACGGCGCACCTGCCGGTGAATGTGCAGGAGCTGGATTGCGATTTCTACGTGTTCTCCGGGCATAAGGTGTATGCGCCTACGGGAACGGGTGCTCTCTGGGGGCGCGAAGCGTTGCTGGAGCAACTGCCCCCCTGGCAGGGCGGTGGCGAAATGATCAGCGAAGTGAGTTTCGAGCAAACTACCTACAATACCCTCCCGTTCAAGTATGAAGCCGGTACGCCCAACATCTGCGGCAATATCGTGCTGGCAGAAGCACTCCGCTATGTGCAGGGAATCGGGCTGGAGGCGATAGACGCTCATGAAATGGCGCTCACGCAGCGCATGTACGACGGCCTGCAGGAACTCGGCGTCAACATCCTCGGCACACGAGAGCAGCGCGGGGCACTCATCTCCATCACTGTACCGGGAGTTCATCATTACGACCTCGGCACGCTGCTCGACCAGATGGGGATTGCCGTGCGCACGGGGCATCATTGCTGCCAGCCTTTCATGCAGTCGCTGGGCATCACCGGCACCACCCGTTACTCCTTCGCCTTATATAATACGATGGAGGAAGTGGAAACCGCTCTTTCTGCCACATCCCGGGCGCTGGATATGCTGCGTTAAGTGAGCAGCGCTGCGCCTTGCACCTGTTGAACGGGGAGCGAAAGCGGCATGCCACCCACCCAGTCCAGATTGGTGGTGGTGATGAATACCTGTGATTCTTCCGGCAGCTGCTGGAGCAGCGCCCGGCGTCTTTCGGTGTCCAGCTCCCCGAAAATATCATCTATCAACAGAATCGGAGCGCGGCCGGTTTCTTCCTGAAGCATGGCACCCTGCGCCATCTGCAGGGCTATGGCCAGCGTTCGCTGCTGCCCTTCAGAGGCGAACTCCGCGGCGTTCATGCCCCCTATCAGCAGGGAAAAATCGTCCCGGTGCGGGCCGACAGTGGTGAATCCGGCCCGTTCATCTGCCTGCAGGCTGGCCTCCAGTGCAGCGGCCAGAGCCTGGCTGGTGGAGGAGGGGGTGTAGCGCAGCAAGACTTGTTCTGCACCGCCGGAAATGCTGCGGTGCAGGTGGGCAATGTGCGGGTGCAGCCGCTCCAGTAACTGGTGGCGCAGCTGTATGATGATTGCTCCATGCTGCGCCAGGAGTGCCGCATAACTGCGCAGGGTTGCCTGGCTGCGGCGCGGGTGGCGGAGCAGGGCATTACGGCTTTTGAGCGCTTTGCGGTATGCCTGCAGCGCCTTGCGGTAAACCGGGTGCCACTGGCTGCCCAGGAAGTCTAGGTAGCGGCGGCGTTCCTCTGCCGGGCCGTTTACCAGCCCCATATCGCTGTTGGCCAGCCAGGTGACTGGCAGCGTATCGGCCAGAAAGTCGGCATAATCGCGGCGTTCTGCGCCGTTGACTTGCAGGTTGAGCTTGCGCTCTGCCCAGACCAGCCTCCGGGTGTGGGCTTCCGTCTCCAGAGAAATGCCGAACTGGCCGCTGCCCATGCGCGCCAGCTTGTCCATTCTGCTGGTGCGGGGGCTGTGCAGGGTGAGGGCAAAGCAGATAGCCTCCATGAGGCTGGTTTTTCCCTGCGCGTTTGCCCCTAGTAGAATGGCACCCTCTGCCGGAATATTCCAGCGGAGGGTGCTGTAACAGCGGAAATTGCTCAGGCGCAGGTTGGTGAGCATGGGGGCTGGTGAATCAAACCTCGGTGGGCAGGGCGCGGATGGCATCCATGATCTTCTTGCCGATGGCGCGCTGGGCATCGCGCCCCTTGGCCTTGAGTTCCTCCGGCGTGAACTGGATGGGGTCTCCCACAGAGAGGGTGATGGGGCGGAACTTCAGCTTGCTGCTGTGAATGGGCAGGCAGTCATACGCGCCTTCGATGCGCACCGGTTGCACCGGCACGGTGGCCAGCTTGCTCAGAATGAGACCAATGCCGGGCATGGCATCGTGAATCTGGCCATCCGGGCAGCGGGAGCCTTCGGGGAAGATGACGATGCGGCCACCGTTCTTCACGGTGCGCAGCACCTGAATGATGCTGGCGGGGTCGGGGCGGGTCTGGTCCACGGGAATTGTGTTGCAGTACGGCAAGGCCTGCTTGAGGCCGGGAGCGTCAAAGAGGGTCTTGCGGGCCAGGAAGAATACTTCGTTGCGGTAGAGGGAGCCGATGAGGGGCGGATCGAGGAAGCTCTGGTGGTTGGCCACTATCAGGCAGGGGCCTTCCTCGATGAGCTTTTCGCGGTTAATAACCTTCAGGTTGAAGAATGAGTTGAAGAAGCAACTCGCAGTACCACGGATGGTGAGGTAGAGTAGGGAACGGTTCATGGTGAGAAAAAGCTTGAATTAGCAGGCGGCAAGTTTGGTGCGGATGTCGGTGGCAATGAACGCAACCACCTGTTCGATGCTCATTTCAGACGTGTCTACCAGCATGGCGTCATCTGCCTGCTTGAGCGGGGCGCAGGCGCGCTGGGAGTCTTTGCGGTCACGCTCGGCAATGGAATCGGTGATGCCTTCTGCCGCGCGGCGGGCGGCGCGCACTTCCTCAGAAGCTGTCACAAAGTATTTGTACCTGGAATCCGGGAACACAACGGTGCCGATATCGCGGCCTTCCATCACCACAGCTTCGCGGGTGTTGTACTCGCGCTGCTTCTCCACCAGCAGGGCGCGCACGGCCGGAATGGAGGCAATGGCGGAAACATTGTCATTGGTGCTCTTTTCGGTGAGCTCGGTGGTCAGCACGCGGCCCTCATACACAACGGTGGAGTTCGAACCATCCTTGCCGAAACTCAGCGGGATGCCGGGCAGCAGGGCTTCTACGGCTGCCGTGTCTGCCGGGTTAACACCTTGTTGCAAGGTGTACCAGGTAACGGCACGATACATGGCACCCGTGTTGATGAATGTAAACCCAAGCTCCTTGGCAATGAGTTTTGCCACGGTGGATTTGCCGGAAGCAGCGGGGCCGTCAATGGCGATGGCTGGAGGATTCATACTTGCGCGTATTATAGTGTTTTTTTCCGGCCGTGTCGAGCAAAAACGCAGTCAGAACCCCTGCTCGGCGCGGGTGGGGGGAATTGTCCGGGCGGGTGACGAACAAAATGGGAAACTGAAACATTTTGGGCTTGTGGACAGCATCGGGGAAATGGTAAATTATGGGTGCTATAGGGAATGAGACAATACCTGCGATACCTCCAGACTCTGTTGCTGGCGCTGCTGCTGTGCCAGCCCGGTGTCCTTTGCGCCCAGGGAACGTGGGCTGTGTCGGAAATAGGCGGGGTTGAGTATGTAAAACTCAGTGATGTCTGGCGTTTCTACCGCTTCTCGCCCAAAAAAGGCCGCCCCGGTTGCGTTTCCTACGGCAGTGGTAAGCATGTGGTCTCGCTCAAGGCGAACCAGCAGGATTTCTATGTGAATAACTACCGCTATGTGCTTTCCCACCCGGTGCGTGAGGCAGGGGGGGAACTCATGATTTCCTCTGTTGATATGCGCAAGCTTGTTGACCCGGTGCTTCGTCCGCGTTTTTCGGCGCAGAATCGTTTGCGCACGGTGGTGATAGACCCCGGCCACGGCGGGCACGATGCCGGCGCGGTGAGCGCTTATGCTAAGGAAAAAGATTTGAACCTGGCGGTGGCACGCAAGCTGCGCTCCATGCTGGAAAACCAGGGATACCGCGTGGTGATGACCCGGGATGCTGATTATTTCCTGACGTTGCAGCAGCGTGTGGCCATAGCCAACAGTGTTCCTGATTCCGTGTTTGTGAGCATACATCACAATTCCGGTCGCCGCGCTGCCAGTGGAATTGAGACCTTTACGCTGGCTCCGCAGGGAACCACCTCTCCCTTTGCCCGTTCCCGGAGGTTTGATGACCTGGCCGGTAACAACCAGGACAGCGAGAATATTGCCCTCGCAACAGCCGTGCACAGCCGGGCTATCCGCAGTTCGGGCGCCATTGACCGTGGTATTCAGCGGGCTCGCTTTTCGGTGCTCTGCACCATTAACCGCCCCGCGATTCTGTTTGAAGGAGGTTTTGTCTCCAATCCGGAGGAATGCCGCAAGATGGCCACAGGTGCTTATCAGAACCTGCTGGCGCACAGTATCTGCCAGGGCATAGTCGCCTATAATAACACCGTGTGCAAACCCGCACGCAAGGTAGCGGCCGCTACTTCTGGTTCCGGGCGTGTGCGCACCAGTATGTCCGGGTCTCGCGTGAGCTCCTATTCCAGAGAAAAGTGATGTTGTCGCGTGTTGCAAGGAGATGTGGAGTGTTGGCATTACCGGTTTTTCTGGCTCTTGCCCCGGTGACCCTGGCTAATGCAGAGGCGCAGGCCGAGGCTGGTCAAGCTGAGCCGGCTGCGGTGAATAACTGGCATGTGCGCGAGATTGACGGCGTGGAATATGTGCCGCTGGAGGATTTGCGCAGCTTTTACAAGCTGATGCCGCTGCAGCCCAAGGGGCGCAAGGTGGCGGGACAGCGTATGCTGGGCAATGGTGAGGTGGAGCTGGTTTTCGGGCCAGCTCCGCGGGAGCTTTTCATTCAGAACCGCCTGTGTGCTCTCTCCCATCCCGTGCAGGAGGATGCATCCGGCGATTTGCTTGTGTCTCGCATTGATGTGCTCCAGGTGATTGAGCCGGTGCTGCGCCCCACATACATTGCCAATCGCCGTGCGGTGCGCACGGTGGTGATTGACCCCGCGCACGGCGGTCACGATACCGGCACGGTAACCGCCTATGCCCGGGAGGCTGATGTGGTGCTGGCGGTGGCGACCCGCCTGGGGGCAGAATTGCGCAAGCGTGGCTACGAGGTGCGGCTCACACAGGAGCAGAACCAATACCAATCTCCCCAGGTGCGTGTGGACAAGGCCAACGAAGCCCCCGCTGCCATTTTCCTCAGCCTGCATCTCAACAGCGGCCGCAGCGATATGAAGGGCGCGCAGACCTACACGCTCGCCCCGTGTGGAAAAAATGAAAAGCCGCTTCCCGGTCATGAGTTCAGCCAGTCGAGCATGGCTCTGGCCATGGCTCTGCAATCGGCCATGGTGGAAAAAGCCGGAGCGGTAGATGGCGGTTGCCGCCGGGCGCATTTCAGCCCGCTTAATTCGCTGCGTTGCCCCTCCGTCATGCTGGAACTGGGCTATGCCACCAACCCGGATGAAGGCACGCGCCTGAGCTCAGAGGAATACCAGCTTAAAGTAGTGAACGCCCTGGCTGAGGGCGTGGATGCCTACGCCCGGGTCATGAATCCGGCCACGGTGCTGCAGGTTCAGAAAGCCCCGGTGGTAGAGACTCCCCCGGCGCCGGTCAAGGTAGACCCCGCGCCCCCGGTCAAGGCTAAACCTGCTGCAAAGCAGGCGGCCCAGCCGCGCAAAAAGGCTGCGCGCCGCCGCGCCCCGGCGCGCAAGCCCGCCAGACCCGCGAACCGCCGGAATCGCCGCCGTTAGTTCACTAATAAAAAAGGCAGTCTTGCGACTGCCTTTTTGTATTCTGCCGTAGCAGGAAATGATTAGTCGATATTGTCGAAGATTTCCTCCGGCTTGAAGAAGCGCTTGATTTCGGCCTCAGCGCTTTCGGGGGAATCAGAAGCGTGGCAGATGTTGAGCATGCTGTTGGTGCCGAAGTCGCCGCGGATGGTGCCTTTGTCTGCCTTCATGGAATTGGTGGGCCCCAGGATGGTGCGCACGCGGGTGATGACACCCGGGCCGGAAAGAACCAGAGCCACCACCGGGCTGGTCTGCATGAATGCAGAAAGCTTGGGGAAAAGCGGTTCGCCATCAATCACCAGGTCAATGATGTGGCCGTAGTGCTCGCGCAGCACGGCATCGTCCAGCTGCATCATCTTCATGCCGCGCAGGCGGAAACCTTCGCCCAGCAGACGCTGTAGAATGATACCAGAAAGATTCTTGCGGACGCAGTCCGGCTTGAAGAGAATGAGTGTTTTTTCGTCGCGGTTCATGATATGAAATGAATTGTGTGTGATGCATTCTTACTCTCCCATGCGCATTCTGTCAAGGAAAAAGCCCGGTGCTTACATGATTTCGCATTGAACAACGGGCGCTGAAAGAGTATACTGCCTGCCAGTAAGATATGAACCACACTCTGCGTTACGAACCGATTCCTGCTTCTTTCTACCAGGCGAACCGCGATAAGCTGGCCGCCCAGCTGCCTGCCGGTGCGCTTGTTATTGTGCATGCCAATGATATTTACCCCACCAATGCCGATGGTACACTGGCGCACCACCAGAATGCCAACTTGTTCTACCTGACCGGTATTGACCAGGAGGAAACGGTGCTGCTCATGCGCGTGGGCGAGGCCGGGGAGCACGAGGATACCCTGCTGCTGCGCGAAACAAATGAGAAAATCGTCATCTGGGAGGGTGCCCGCCTGACGATTGCTGCTGCCACGGCCCTGAGCGGGGTGGAGGATGTGCGCTGGACGGATGCGTATAACGCCCTGCTGGCCGAGTGGGTGCCGGCGGCTTCCTCTGTGTGGCTGGAGATGGATAACCACCCCCGCCGGTTCACCTATGTCCAGACCCGCAATGAGCGCATGGCTGCCGCCCTGCGTGCTTCTTACCCGGATACCAGGGTAGAATGCCTGTACCCCATGCTTGCCGCACTGCGCCTGGTGAAGAGCCCTGAAGAAATGGTGCAGCAGCGCCGCGCTTGCGAAATCACCGGTGCCGGTTTTGTGGAACTGCTTCCGCAGATCAGGCCCGGCATGGGTGAGTGGGAAATTGAGGCCGCGTTGAGCGCCGCATACATACGCCGCCGGGCGCGCAAGTTCTCTTTCCTTCCCATCATTGCCAGTGGGGCAGATACCTGCGTGCTGCATTACATTTCCAACCACAAGGAAGTGCAGGATGGAGAGTTGATTCTGCTGGATATCGGCGCTGAATACGGCGGCTATGCCGGTGATATGACCCGCACCGTGCCGGCCAATGGCAAGTTCACTCCCCGCCAGCGTGCTGTGTATGAAGCGGTGCTCCGTGTGCAGCGCTATGCCATGAGTATCATGCGCCCCGGCCTGGAAAAACAGGAATATGAACGTCTGGTGCGCATCAACATGGCGGCTGAACTTGTGCAGCTGGGCCTGCTCAGCCAGGAGGAGGTTGATGCCCAGCCTGAAAACCCGCTCTGTGTGCGCAAGTACTATATGCACGGTACTTCCCATTCCCTGGGAATTGATGTGCACGATGTCGGCTCCGACACGAAGTGCTTTGCCGAGGGGCAGGTATGGACGGTGGAACCCGGTATCTATATTCCCGCCGAAAAAATCGGTATCCGCCTGGAGACGGATGTGCTCATCACCGGGAACGGAGTGGAAGACCTCATTCCCAATGCTCCCATTGAGCCGGATGATATTGAAGCCGCAATGGCGAAATAAAACGCAACGGGCCGCTGGAATCAGCGGCCCGTTCTGTTAAAAATCCTCGAACTCGTATTTGCGCAGTTTCATGAAGGTGGGTGCCGGGCGGCGGGAATCCCAGAACAGCAGCAGCATGGCTCCCAGCAGCAGCAGACGCATGCCTGTGTCAAAGGGGTAGTTCGTGATTTCATGCAGGGAGCCCAGGCAGTTGCAGCTCAGCTCCAGCCCGCGCATCCACGCCTGGAAATACAGCAGCACAAAAGTGCCGCACATTACCACACCCCAGACCGTAGCTCCGCGGTAACTGCGCCGCGTCAGCAGGCAGATGGCAACCACCAGTTCCATGGCCAGTCCGATGCAGGCCAGCGGAAACGAGAAAAACGCCGGCAGAATGCGGCTGCGGGTCAGAAAATCGGCCGTTTCATTCATACCAGCCAGCTTCTGCAACCCGGTAAGGAGGAAGAATCCCCCCATCCCGAGCCGCAGAATGTTGAGCAGAAGATTAACGAACCGGTTGTATTTCACGCGGTGGAGTCTACACCAGCTTACCGGGCTCTGCAAGCGGAAATAGTCCCATGCCTGAAATAAAAGCTGTGCATGGGCGCGCCTTTATGGTATAAGAATGCTATGAAAATGTGGAAGAACATACTGTTTGCCGTTATACTGCTGCCGCTGGTTCCCGCCTGGGCTCAGGAGGAAGCCGCGGAGCCCACGGCTGATGAATTGCTCGCCTGCATGCGTGAAATGACGGTGAGCCAGGGAAATAAGGATGTGGCGGGCCGCATCCGAAAGGGCAAACTCAAGATTCCGTTCAGCCTGAGTGTGCGCGGCGATACTCTGGCATTCCAGTATAAGGAGGGCAGTGCATGGAAGCGCTTTGATGTGCGCATCAAGGAAGATAAGGCTGACCTTCTCCGGGTGGAAAACGGCAAGGCTGTGGTGATGGCTCCTGCTCAATATGCGCAGCCTATTGCCGGCACGGATGTGTGCTACGAGGATCTCTCCCTGCGTTTCCTTTACTGGCAGGGCGGCGAGATGGTGGATGCCGGGGCTGATTCCCGCATCAAGGGGCGCGATTGCTACGTGGTGCAGGTGCCGAACCCCACGCCCAAGGTGGGCCAGTTTGCCTGGGTGCGCATGTGGGTGGATAAGGAGAACGGCACCACCTGGCAGATTGATGGCTACGGGGCCGATGGTAAACTTAAGAAGCGCTTTTCCATTACCTCTGTGCAGCGTCTCAGTGATGGCTCCTGGTTCTTCAAGCAGATGAAACTGGAGGTGCGCAATCCCCAGAATCCTGAGCGCACCATAGCGCTGGATTATCTGGAGATGGATGACCTCCCCGGTAAGAAGTAATGCTTTACCGTGTGTTCCAGATGCTGGTGGCGCTGGTGCCTCTGGCGGGGTTTGCGCTGGCGCTGCTGCCAGTGCAGGAACGCATGTTTGGCGGGCAGGCCACCCAGGGAATCCTGCTGCTGCTGGTGGCCTTGGCTGTGCTGGCGGTGGTTGAGGGGCTGCTCTTCCGCTATTGGATTCTCCCCCGTTGGGGAGATAGAGTGGCAGAGCGGCTCTATGCCGGTTCCTACCTGCCGGAAAATGATGCGCTGGCGCAGCTTGCAGAGCGTATCATGAATGAAAATGCCCCCGGTTTAATTCCCGCTCTGGAGGAAATGGTGCGCCACCAGCCGGGGCGACTCCGCGGGTGGCTGGAACTGGCCCATCTCCAGCAGGAGCTGTTGCAGGATAAGGCGTCTGCCCTCCGGTCTCTGGAGCTGGGGGCTGCCAGCATGCGCGACCCGGAAGATGCCGCGCTCCTCTTGTATCGCGCCGGTTCGTTGTGCCGCAAAGTCATGCATGACTCTGCCGCTGCAACCCACTTTTTTGAACAGGCCGCCAGCCGCTATGCAGATACGGTTTATGGCCGCCAATCTGCTACTTCTCTGAAATCGTTGAATCAGCATTAAATGGCTGGTGTATAAGGATTGCAGGGATCAGTTCCGCAGGATATGGAGTTTCGTCCATGTCATTTTTTTTTACTTTGTGCTGAATTAGAATTCAATGAGTTCTGTTCATGACTCGTTTTCCGGGTTGAATTGCGGATACCCTGTCACTACCATTGGTGCACCCCTATGTTTTTCTCCCGAAAAGAGAATAAGAAAATGCCCAACTATGATGATGAACCACTTGCCACATGGGAAGGAGGTGCCTCTTGTTAGGCCCTCATTCTTTGCCGCGTACCCTGCAGGGTGTGGGTGGCGCGAGACTAATAGATATGCCGGGAGTCCGGTATCCGGAAGCGATGTTGCATGCCCGCCGCGGCTCTGATGAAAACAGTGGAAAAGCGTACGCCTTGCCGCCAGCCTGGGGGATGAGCTCCCGCCAGGCAGCAGATGCTCTGGGGCTCTCCGTGCGGACGGCAAGAGCTTTGCTCAACAGGCATAAGGCGCGTTACCGCCTGGTTTTTCAGCAAGGACGCCCGGCGTGTCTGTATTGGGAAAAAAGCGTGGTGAAACGTCTGCTGGCATCGCGCATGCCCCTGGTGCGGAAAATTCCGGCAAAACTCTGTTCTGCTGCTGAGGCATGCTGTATTCTGATGGTTGCACGCAGTACCTTGTTTCGTTATGTGAAACAAGGCGTGTTGCAGGAATACAAAATCAGGTATGCCACTAAGAGCGGGGTGCGCCTGCTGTCGCATTATCTGCGGGCAGATGTACGCCGTCTGGCCGCCCGCCGCAATGCGGTCCGGGTGCGTGCCAGTTCCTTGCAGATGGAACGCTTGAAAAAGGTGTGGAATGGTCGTATGTCGTCGTCATATACCCCTAAAAGCTAGAAAGTTAGCTTGAAATTTCCCACTCAGCCGCAGAGAATGGTCGGCATGCAGAAGAGTGTATCAGACCAGGTGGTGGAAATGCTGGTGGCCGCTGGAGTCAGCCGTATTTATGGTATGGCGGGCGATGCGTTGCACCCATTCATGGAGGCGTTGCAGCGTGATGCCCGCATCCGTTGGGTGCATGTGCGCCATGAGGAAACGGCCGCCTTTGCCGCGAGTGCAGAGGCTCAGCTTACGGGGGAACTTGCGGTGTGCTGCGGCAGTTGCGGGCCTGGCAATCTGCATCTCATCAACGGGTTGTACGATGCCTGCCGCTCTGCTGCTCCGGTGCTCGCCATCGCGGCGCATCTGCCTACGCTGCAGATTGGTACACACTATATCCACGAAACGCACCCCACCTTCTTCTTCCGGGAATGCGCGGCGTATGCCGAGCTCGTGAGCCGCCCGCGCCAGCTGCCGCCGGTATTGGCCGAGGCCATGCGGATGGCTCGCGCGCGGAGCGGGGTGGGTATGCTGGTGCTGCCGGGAGATGTGGCCGGCATGCCCTGTGTGGATGATGCGGCCGAGAGTCCGGTGTTGCCGCCGGTGCCGCCGCTGCTGCATCCCGGCGCAGGGGTGATACCACGCATGGCTGACATCCTGGGTAGTTCCCAGCGTATCACATTTTTGTGCGGTATTGGCTGTGCCGGGGTGGAGAAAGACATCGTGGCGCTGGCCAGGCATCTGCAGGCACCTGTGGCTTATACACTGCGAGCCAAGGATTTGCTGGAGAAAGATAACCCCAATGCCGTGGGAATGACCGGGTTGCTGGGCTGGGGGGCTGCTGTGCATGCCGTGCTCGATTGCGACGTGCTGGTCATGTGGGGTACGGATTTTCCTTACCGGGATTTTCTGCCCCGCAAGGTCAGGGTCATTCAGGTGGATACCGATGCAGCCGTTCTGGGCCGCCGCGTGCCATTGGTGCAGGCGGTGCAGGCAGATGCCGGGGTAGTGGCGCGGCATTTGTTGCAGGAGGTGCCGCCGAACCAGTCCGATGATTTCCTGCGCACCATGCTGAACCATCATGCCCGGGAGGTGGCTTCCATCAGCCAGTGTCTGCGTGTGGTGGATGAAGATGCTCCCTTGCGGCCGGAGCTGCTGACCCGCCTGGTGAGTGACCATGCGGAACCAGATGCCGTTTTTACCGTGGATACCGGAACGCCTGATATCTGGTGCGCGCGCTATTTGCAGGCAAATGGAACGCGGCGTATTCTGGGTTCTTTCAACCACGGTTCCATGGGCTGCGCGCTTGCCATGGCCATTGGAGCAAAGGCGACATGCCGCACCCGGCAGGTTATTGCGTTGTGTGGAGATGGCGGCCTCTCTATGCTGGCGGGTGATTTGCTCTCCCTGCTGCAGGAGGGGCTGGCGGTCAAGGTGCTGGTGTACAATAATTCCGAGCTGGATTACGCCGCCATAGAACAACTCCGGGCGGGGATTCCTTCGCCCGTGGGAACCGCGCTACGCACCACCAGCTTTGCCGCCGTGGCCCGCGCCATGGGGATGCGCGCCTGGCGTGTTTCCCGGGTGGAGGAGGCCATCCCCGCCATTAAGGCATGGCTGGCGGCAGATGGCCCGGCGCTGCTCGATGCCGCGGTTGACCGGCATGCCTTGCCCCTGCCGCCCGGGCTCACCTTCATGGAAGGCCTGGGGTACTGCAAAAGCCTGGGTGAGCAGTCAGCCCATGCTTCATTGGATACGGTGAAGCGCCTCCTGTTCGGCAATAGACGCTTCTTCTGCTAAATATACTTGCGCTCCCGGAAGAGGTGGGCGCGGAGCGGATCTGTGGCGGCCATGTGGGTGTAGCCGATGGCCAGGGCATCTGCGGCATCTGCGGCGGGCGTTTCGGTGAGCGAGAGCAGGGCACGCATCATGAATGCCACCTGCTGCTTACCGGCACCACCGCGGCCCACCGTGGCCAGTTTCACGCAGGTGGGCGGGTATTCCATAATCTGCAACCCGTATTTGGCGGCTGCCAGCACTGAGGCGGCGCGGGCTGAACCCATGGTGATGGCGGTGCGGTGGCTCTGCACATAGATGATGCCCTCGATGGCCAGTTCATCGGGCTGCCATTTTTCGATGAGCGCGCACACATGCTCGTGAATTGCCAGCAGACACTGGCTCTGGCTGAGCTTTGCAGGCAGGGAGAGCGTGCCGTATTCCAGTGCGCGCGGAGCACGGAAATCGCCGTCAATGACGGCGAATCCAGTGTTGCGTATAGCCGGGTCTATGCTGACAACGCGCATGGTTGTGGCAATGCTTAGCGGCGGCGTCGCTTGGGGGCTGCGGGGCGCGGTTTTCGCACCGGGCGCACCGGGCCGTCTTCCAGCAGGGCGGTGTAGGCGTAGTTGAAGCCGTCCAGCTTGCGGCGGGCAATCTTGCGGTTGATGAAGATTTCCACGCTCTTGGCAAAGTCCACTTCATCGGCGGTAAGCAGGGTGAAGGCATCGCCGGTGGATTCGGCGCGGCCGGTGCGGCCGATGCGGTGCACATAGTCCTCCGGGTTTTCCGGCACGCGGTAGTTGATGACATGGGTTACCCCGTTGATGTCGATACCGCGGGCGGCCACATCGGTGGCCACGAGGATGCGGAACTTATCCTCCTTGAATCCCTTGAGCGCGGCCATGCGTTCTTTCTGGCCGATGTCGGAGTGCATTACGGTCACTTCATCCTTCCACCCGGCATTGGCCAGCATGGTGCCCACAGTGTCGGCCTCCTTGCGGGTGCGGGTGAAAATCATGAGGTTCTGGAAATCCGTTGCCTTCACGAGGGCGAGCAGCAAATCATCGCGCTGGTCGAGCCCCACCGGGTAGAACGCGTGGGAAATCGTGCTGGCCACTTCGCGGCGCGCAATGGCAATTTCCACCGGGTCGGTGAGGCACCACTTGGCAAAGCCCTGCAGAATCTGCGGCATGGTGGCAGAGAAGAACAGGGTCTGGCGGCCCTCCCACGGGCAGAGATTCACAATCTTGCGTACAATGGGCAGGAAGCCCATATCCGTCATGCGGTCCACTTCATCCAGCACCAGGGTCTTGATGGCCTTGAACTTCATGTTGCCGCGGTAGAAATGGTCAATGAGACGGCCAGGAGTGGCCACAACGACATCGACCCCCTTTTTGAGCTCCTCTGTCTGGGCGCCATAGCCCACACCGCCGTATAGCAGGCCTACTTTGATATCGGTGTGTCTGGCATAGGTGCGGAACGATTCGGCCAGCTGGTCAGCGAGCTCTCGGGTGGGCTCGAGCACCAGCACCTGGGGCTGCCCGGTGTGGGTGATGCTGTTGAGCAGGGGCAGGGCGAATGCGGCAGATTTGCCCGTGCCGGTCTGGGATGCGCCAATCACATCCTTCCCCTGCATAATCTGGGGAATAGCCTGTTCCTGAATCGGGGTCGGGTTCTCATAGCCGCAATCCTTCACGGCTTCCAGAATGGGGGCGGAAAGCCCCAGTTCTTCGAATGTCATCTTCGTTTCCGTTGTCGTTTGTTGTGTAAAATCGTCCATGCCTGCCATCAGCAGATGTAGGGGTTGTTGAGTTGCTCCTCGCCAATGGTGCTGGCCGGGCCATGCCCACTGTTCACCGTGGTCTGCGGGGGCAGGGGCATCAGGTGCTCCTGAATGCCGCGCACCAGCGCGCTCATGCTGCCACCGGGGAAATCCGTGCGCCCTACGCTGCCGGCAAACAGGATATCGCCCACAAAAAGCTCATCATCCCCGGGCAGGTAATACGCTGCGCCATCTGTAGCGTGGCCGGCAATCGGGAACACCTCCCATGCCATCCCCGCCCAGTCGGCTTTGCTCGGGACTGTGCCCAGCACATCATCTACCACGTAGGGTGCTACCGGGGGCAGTCCCCAGGCGCCTGCTGCTTCCTCCAGGGTCAGTTTTTTGCTGTAGGGTGCCACCGCGACGATACGGCAGCCCGTTCGTTCCTTCAGTTCAGCAGCGCCTTCCACATGGTCGAAATGCTGGTGCGTGAGCAGGAGGTGCGTCAGCTTTGCGCCAGCGGGCAGCTGGCGCTGCACCCAGGCGGCCATGCCCAGCGGGGCATCTACCGCCACATACCCCCCGGTTCCTTCAATCAGGTAGCCATTGCACCCCACGGAACCACCGGTGTAAACCTGTATTTTTCTGCTCACGCGTGCATTGTACACGCTTTCATAGCACTTGGCGAGCCGAAAGTGAGGCAGTACACCTGGAGAGGGGCTGTTTCAGATTTGCTGATGCCAGTATGCATCATAGCACAATAGCATGTACAATGTACGAGGTACAAAGGACAATTTTAAAGTATGCTGCGCCCAAGGGGCGCAGGGAATTTTAACCATTTGTACATTGTAATTTGTCCATTGTACATTCCGATAAATAGCAATATATCCGCGTGCCCTCAATGTCTGCAAATCGGAAACATTCTCCCCTGGCGCTGTGTATCAGAACGCGTTGCCAAAGCTCGCGCAGAGCAGGCACCAGGCCAATATTTGCCCCGCCAGCGCGTATGCAACCACGGCCAGTGCTCCCGCCAGCCAGGTGCGCGGCCAGTTCTGCATCTGGAACATGCGTGATACGGCCATGGTGCTGGCCAGAATCCCGACCAGCTGGAAAATACCGGCCATGGCCAGGCCTGTGCCGAGTTGTGCGGCGGCAAAACCCCCGAGCATGGAAAGCACGGCGGCTAGCACCATTTCCACCAGCGCACAGGCCATGGAGTTTTTCCAGCGGTGCAGGGCATCTGCCACATAAAATGCCAGCGCCAGCAGCAGCCAGGTCAGCAGACAATACAGCAGAACATACCAGAGCTCATTATGGCACAGGGGAATCATAGCAAAGAGGTTGATGCCGCAGCTCTACCTCTTGTTCGCTGATTGTTACGGTGTATCAGCGCCGTATTTGCTGCGCCGAAAGCCCGCGCACGGTGTCGCGGAACACCTGCAGAGTCTCTCCGGCCCTTGTCTGGGTGCATATCATGGCAAAACTGCCATCCTGGCTGACCAGAATGGAGTCTGCCTGCGGCAGCAGTAATTCCTTGATGGCGGATTCCGGCGTGCCGCTTTCGCTCGGGCGGGTCAGCACGCGCACCAGATTCTCTACCGTGGCATCATGGCCTGCCTGTTGCAATAAATCCTGCAGGGCTGCCTCCACACACTCCATCACGGCGCTATTGTTCTGGCGGAATCCGGTCAGTTCGGTTTCCAACTCCCACATGACCTCGTTGGGCAGGGTGCTGCGCTGAAGCACGGGCAGACCGTCATCAGCATGGGCGGCCGCCAGAAAAAGCAGGGGAATGAACAGCTTGGTCATCATCGGGAGGATGCGTTCATACTGCCAGAGCCGCCCGATTCTGTCAATGCAATTCTGCGCTTGTATCCCGGTGCCAGATGTGCTACAACTACCCCCGTGAATTCAACCGCGGCAGAGCTCGGCCCTCTTGTGTTCCGCTTCCTGGAATACCTGGAAGCGGAGAGGAATGCCTCACCCCGCACGGTGGAGGCGTACCACCGTGCGCTGCAGCTGTTCCGCCGCTGGGCGGGTGCTGATTTTGAGGCGTGGGAGCGCTGCGGGGCAGATGTGTTCCGCTCCTGGCTGTATGAAGCGCTCAACGAACAACTCAAGCCTTCTACCATACGACTGCGTTTTGCCGCCCTGCGTTCGTTTTATGAATACCTGATGCGCCGCGAGGGGCTGCAGGCCAGTCCCCTGGCCGAGGTGAGCCTGCCCCGCGCCTCACAGAGCCTTCCGGTGCACCTTTCCCTGCACCAGATGGAGGAGCTCCTGGCGCTGCCGCTGCGGATTCCTCCCGATAAGAAGAGCCCCGCCTGGCTGCCGCACAGGGATGTGGCGATTCTGGAACTCTTTTACTCATGCGGCATGCGTTTGAGCGAACTGGTGGCACTGGATGCCGATTCTCTGCGCCCCGGGGAGAACTGCATCCGGGTGCTGGGCAAAGGCCGCAAGGTGCGGCTGGTGCCCGTGGGCGATTATGCACGCGAGGCCGTGGAACGCTACCGCGAGATGGCCGGGGTGCAGGGCCGCGAGCCGCTTTTCATCAGCCGCCTGGGCAAGCGCATGAGCTGCCGCAGCGTGCAGCTCATGCTGGATAAATACCTGCGTGTTTCTGACTTGCCCTTCCACATTTCTCCGCACAAACTGCGGCATACCTTTGCCACGCACCTCCTCGATGCCGGGGCAGATTTGCGCGCGGTGCAGGAGTTGCTGGGGCACAGCTCACTCGCCACCACGCAGATATATACGCATGTGACCCGGACCCGCATGCAACAGGTATACCGCCAGGCTCATCCCCGCGCCGGGTGGAATGAGGAATAAGTGATTAGTGATTAGTGAATGGGGCGGAGCTGCGAAATTTTGTTCATTAATCACTAATCACTAATTCTTAATCACTGGTTCTGATGCCCGTGGTCGGGAACCGCAGGTCATTGCGGGCAAAGCGGCGCAGCTGCTTCATGGCCCGTTCCCGGGAACCGAACAGCTCTTCCAGTGAAAGCTTTTCCTCCTCCGGAACCTGCAGTTTATGCTGCAGCACTACCAGCAGGCAGCGCAGCGAGGGAGAGCGGTGCCGCTCTTCCCGGTACAGCTCGCGCCCCAGCTTCCAGGCTTCTTCTTCTCTGCCGCGGATGCGGCACAGATTATAAAACTCCCAGCGGCGGTACATGGGCGAGGCTCCCAGCGCCACCGCCCGGCGGTAATCTTCCACCGCCCGGCTGAAACGAGGGCGGCGGGCCAGGTCCTCATCAAACGCGCCCATCTGCAGCCAGAGCAGGGCACTCTGCGGGTTATTGGCAATCCCTTCCTGCAGGAACCGCTCTGCGGCATCCAGATACTCCTTGTTCTGCAAGGCCCGCTCGTGCTCGCCGCCGGTCTCCCGGCTGTTCACCCAGGCCACGGCATTGGTGCCCATATCCCGTGCGGCGCGGATCCAGTAATTCACCCGCTGCGGGCACAGCGTAGTAATCTGCTCCCAGCGGCGGCGGGCACGCGGCCAGTCCTGCTCAATCCACGCATTGGTGGCATCGATACACAGCATCTCGGCCGCGAAAGTGCGCAACCCGCCCAGCGCAAACAAGGCCAGCTTCTGAGAGAGGGCATCCGTCTGCCCATAATCAGGGGCAGGCAGGAGCAGGCGGGCGGCCTCCTCCTGCTGCTGCACACGCTTTTCCAGCGGTTGCAGCGCCAACCCCGCTGCCACAAGTAGCCCCAGCGCCCCGCACATGCAGAGCCCCCGGCGCACAGCACTGGACGGATTCAAGCTCATGCCCGGCCCAACTGCTTGCGGA
Source organism: Akkermansia sp. (assembly GCA_017379255.1). Taxonomy (GTDB): domain Bacteria; phylum Verrucomicrobiota; class Verrucomicrobiia; order Verrucomicrobiales; family Akkermansiaceae; genus Akkermansia. Next base: position 21,779 of record JAFNWZ010000090.1, read on the forward strand.
TATCGGCGGCCAGCTGTTCCCAGTGCGGCACGCTTACCCCGGCCTCTCGGGCCCGCTCCAGTGTGCTCCCCCAGATGGCGTCATATTCAACCGGGCGCCCACGCTGCAAATCCACCGCGCTGCTCGGCACAAACTCGCCCATGATGCGCGTCCGTTCCATCTGGTATTGCACAATATCCAGAGGCAGCGGGAATCCGCGCTTCTCTGCTGCGGCACAAACCTCCTTCATCACCGCCTCGGCGCGCTCCGGCTGCCCCGGCATGGTGAAAAGCTTTTTCACGCTGATGCCGCCGTGCGCCACGCACAGTCCGTTGAACGGAATATTCCAGGTCAGCTTGCACCACTGAATCTGCTCAGCGTGCTCAAAGGCAGAGGAAACGATGCGGGCCTGCTCAAACACGGTGGCCAATTCCCTGGCGCGGGCGATGCCCGGCTCCGAGCTCACAAAGGGCGCAAACTGGATGTCGCCGCCCTCCAGATGCCGTATTCTGCCGGGGACATCCATCATGCAGCACACAAAGCAAAGACCGATATACACCCGCGTGGCATCCACAAATGCTGAAATGGCCTCAGCATTGCCCATGCCGTTCTGCAGTGTCAGCACTTCAGTGCCTTCACCCACCAGGGCGGGGAGGTAAGCCCCCAGCAGGTCATTGCTGGTGGTCTTCCAGCATACAATTGCTAAATCAACCGGGCCGCATTCCTCTGCACTCCGGCACACCTGCACCCGCGGCAGGTGAATATCTCCATGCACGCTCTCCACATGCAGGCCTTCCGCCTTCAGCGGTTCACAGACAGAACGCCCGATAAAGCACACATCGTGCCCCGCTTCCGCCAGCCGCGCGCCGTAGTAGCACCCCAGAGCCCCAGCCCCTAAAATGGCAATCTTCATGTCTCTAGACTAGCATTTGTGCGCCATTCTGGCAATAAAAAAGCCTGTACACGCATTTTAGCCTTGCAATCAGCTCTTAAAAACGCTATTTAGAATCCACTTATTCAACCCGGGCGGGTCTGTTTGCCTGCCCTACAAACCTAACACAGAACCACCATGGGTCAACAACATCGTAAGGAGACGAAGCGTCGCCGCCGCACCGCCTACATCAAGCGCCAGAAGGAAATCGCCAAGAACAGCAAGAACACCACTCCTGTTCAGATGGCCAAGAAGGTTTCCAAGGACTAATCTTCGTCTCAGCCATATATAACTGACTTCCGAACCCGGCAGCCTGGTTTTCAGGCTGCCGGGTTCTATTACGTTCAGGCGGTCACGGCGCAAACTGCCTGCGATTGGATAAAGTTAACAAAGAGTATGCACCAACCTGGGTGTATTTTAGAAAAATGAAGTAGTGTTCTATATATTGGTGCTATCTGTACTGGTATGAGCTGATTTTGTTTGACCTCCACC
>JAFNWZ010000091.1 GCA_017379255.1 Akkermansia sp.
AGCTGAGGAAAAGCGCCGCCGAGACCGAGCCATACGACAGCAGGCCGTATACCGTGAGGCGACCATGTGGAGTACGGACGGCGGGCACAACAAGGAACAGCGCCCGCTGGTCATTATCTCCCAGAGCCGATTGAATACCCTGATTCAGAAGTACGACCTGCAAGAGGGCGACAGGCTGGTGGTGGACATTCCACAGGGCGATAAGACATACCGCTTTGAAGTGCAGACCAGCAAAGGATATACCCCCCGGAGAGGAACGAGCAGCGGAATCTTCCTGAATGATGCCGCCCTGGTAGCCATGGGTTCCCCCGCCGAATGTGACCGAATCAAAAGCACCGTGACCTATAGTGTGGTGCCCCCAACCGATAAAAACGAGTAAGATGTTAGACGTAATACAACCAACAGAACCGACACCCGAAGAGCAGCCCCGCCGCAACTATGAGGCCGAGGCCTTGCGCGATATTGCTATGGCAGATGCCGGTGATACCGAAGCCCTGGAGCGCGTACGCGGTAACATGCGATACAACAAGTTTCTGGACGAGAGAAGTACACGAGCCCCAGAGACACGAGAAAGCGCCCTGGGTGAGATGCTGTGTGCCTCACAGGGACTTGCCTTGCCGCTGATGATAAAGAAGATGGACGAGCTGTACGGTGAAGATACAGCCCGCCCGGTACTCCAGACACGAGCTGAACAGGAACGCTATGTGTGGCAGCGATTCAGCGGAAAACAGAGGGAAGCGGTGGAACAGCACCGTGCCCTGATGGCATCCTGCGAGCGCACCAGGGAGAAGCTGACCGACTATATCAGCGGCGTGGAGAACATGGATGCCGAAGACCGAGCCAATCTGCCCCGCCTGATAAACGGTGAGCGCCTGCAAAAGGTGGAAAAGGTGCATACGTTTATGCGTACCTACATCGCGCCCCTGGAGGGAATGACGGATGCGAGCGATATGCTCCTGAAACTGGATGCCCTGGAAGATGAGCTGTTTGATGCCATCGGAACCGATGAAGAAAGCGCCCAGCTGGTAGCCCATGCCCTGATGGGATGGGCAGACCGTGTGAAATCCAGCGGACGCGTGACCGGGGCTGATGAGTTCACCGTGGCAGTAGGCCGCAAGCTGCACAACTGGGCACACCACATGGACGTATACGGTAAGGAGATGGGCGTGATGGCTATGTACAACACTCCAGGCCGAGAGGGACACTGGATGACCAGCGAAGACATAGAGAGACAGCTGGAAGCCCACAGGCACACCCAAGCCAGACGAGCCGAGGCTCAGAAGAGGCAGAACGCCCGAGCCATCCTGCGAGGCGCCCTGAGCCGCGCTGTGGAGATATCGGACAACACAGGATTCTTGGAGGGAAGCTACAGAACCATGATGCAGATGGCCGGTGACAGCTCATTATACCTGATACCGTATGCCGGGTCGATTATGGGTGCAGCCGATACCCTGGTGGGAGGCATGACCGAGAGCGTAGACACCAACAACACGGAATGGATATTTGATGAGAACGCCGAACGCCCGAGTGAACAAGGCGCGAGCGTGCAGGCTATGCAGGATGCCGCCATCCAGGTCGGTGTGGAAATGCTGCCAGGTGGTAAAGTGGCATCCAAGGGCTTGTCGGCCATCACCCGCTATGTGACCGGGAGAGCCATGAGTAGAGGACTGAAGCCTGGTGCACTTACCCGGTGGGTCATCAACACCACCCAGAAGAGTACAGGACGCGCCCTGCTGTATGAAGGAGCTGTGAGTTTTGTGGAGGAAGGATTCATCGAGCCCCTGGCACAAGGTCTGGCCACTATGGGAAGTGACGCGCTGCTGGATATGGTCGGCATTGACCATGGCCAGAGCCGCAGCATGAAAGAGGCCTTTGGTGAGATAGCCGAGACCTGGAGTGACCCAACCCAGGTGGCAGCACTTGCGATGTTCACCGCAGCCCTGACGGGTGCATCATATCCAGGGATCCGAGCAAATGTGAAGTGGTTCCAGGACAACCGCAACATGTGGGAAAGCCTGGGATTGAAGCCGGAAGTGGTGGACGAAATCATGGCCGCCCCGAATCCCATGCAGCGCGGCCAGGAAGAAGTGGAAAAGGGATGGCGCGAGGACACCGAGGGAATGAGACAGCGCATGCTGGAGAAAGCCCGCCAGATGAAGCGGGCCGGAGAGGTGCTGGTGCTGACCGGGCAAGGCAGTCTGGACCCCGAGCTTGCGCCTGACAGCTCACTTGCCAGGGCATATTCTGCTGTGTGGCAGGAGTACGAGCGAGAGGGACTGGTGCCCCATGTGGAAGCCGTAGAGAACGGACAGTTCAAAATCACCGAGCAGCAGACGGACGGTATGACCATGGAGCTTGTACTGAATGCAGAAGATGCGGATGCCTACCTGCAAAGCGCCATCGACAAAGCAGATGCAAAGCGCGTAGCAGCCACCCAGGCACGACTTGGGGCTGACCAGGACGCAGAAATCATTGACCTGAGAGAAGAAATAGCCAACGCCGCATCAGTCATTGCCGGTACGGCAGCCTTGCGCCAGGTGGAACAGACCGGCGAGCAGCACGGATTGCAGATAGAAGACGTGACCGCCGGACTACCTGACGAAATAGCCACCCCCATACGCAACCAGGGATATGTGAGCCTGAAAGACGCGCAGAACATCAGCGAGTATGCCATGGGCGTCATCCAGGGACTGACCCAGGAGGGCATGAATGAAACTGATGCCCGCATGAGCAAGAACGAGGCCGCAGGTATGGTGCGCAGCTGGGGGTACTGGGCAGACTTTGCTCAGAACTTCGCGCACCGAGAAGCCATGGCAGGCCTTGCACCCGGAGAGGGACGCTCCAGCATATCACGCACACGTGGAGAGCATAAGGTGCAGATTGACGGGCGCGAGGTGTACGGTTCATCCCTGATGGGTGTGAAAGGTGCTGTGACACACTACGGAGCCCTGGAGGACGTGACGGAATCGGTATTCGACATGATGGTGCAGAAGCGAGCCCAGGTGATACTGGAGAACCAGGCAGGCATACGTGAAGCCGCCGGTGAACAGCGAGAAAGCACCGCTCTGGAACGCCAGGAAGCCGAGAAACAGGCCTGGCAGGAGCTGGGAGACATCGCCAAGAAAGCCCGCGCAGCCATCCTTAAAGCCGACAGTAAGGCCGAGATAGAGGAAGTGGTGGACGGCGACCGCATGAGCATTACAGAGGCCTTTAGTACCATGGCACTCAGCAAGTTCATCACGAGCCCGGTACTGCCCACCTGGATGCAGAGCCTGGGAAAAGCCTTGCAGGCCAATGTGAGCGCAGGAGCAGCCATCAACACCGTGCGAAAGGCATACGCCGCAGCCATGCGTAAGGACGCAAAGGTGATGAGCCAGCTGGATAAAGTGCTGGAAGATATCGGGGTACAGGTGCGCGATGTGTTTGCTGAGGCTCGAATCGAGCAGGCAGACATCATGGCCTGGAAACAAGCCAGAGCAGCCACCTATGCCGCCATGAACGGTGTGCGTGGTGTGGGTGGTAATATGGTGACAGATGCCTTGCAGCAGACCCAGGACGAGTATGATGGCATTGAACGCCAGGACAAGAAGCCGCCCGTACAGATGGAGAATCCGATGACTCCGAGCCAGCTGGAAAACATCGTGCGCCAAGGGATGACCAATGTGCCCAAGGTGACCGGGAGCATGGCCGGTGTGTTTGAGGACGACCAGGGTATCTACAACCCGGCAGGTAAGTACTGGATGGGACTCATTGACAAGAACAAGCTCAAGGATGGTATCGCCCAGGTGAAAGTGGGTGATAAAGGCAAGCATGGCGTTATCCGTGGGCGTGAGCTGGTGGGCAAGTTCCAGGCATCGGCAGCACCTCTGTACGTATTCAAACGCAAGAGCGGTGAGCTGACCGTTATGTCAGGCCGCCACCGATTCGAGCTCATGATGCGCGATACAGACTGCAAGGCGCATCCCTGCTATGTATTTGAGGAGAGCGAGGAGTTTGACGAGCGCTGGGCACGTATGATGGACTATGAGAACAACATGCGTGATGACCAGGCCGACGAGCTGACCGCAGCCACCTACGTACGAGAGACCGGGTATGACGACAGCATATTGAGAGAAAAGGGATTGATGCGAAATGAAAGCCGCTCCAAGACCGGTGCATTTATCGGCAGACACGCATCGGAAGAGCTGTTTGTGCGCTTTAAGAACCGAGCCCTGGGCAAGAACGCATCAGAGAACGCCAAGAACGCCTACACCATCTGCCAGCTGACCTACACCATCAAGGACAGGAAGCGCATTGAGGACATCCAGACACGCTGTGCGATGCTGCTGGAACAGGGCAAGAGCTGGGAGTACATCGGTGCGGTGAGTCAGCTGCTGGCCAACAAGGAACGCGTGGTAGAGCGCCAGGGACTGCTCGACCTGGGTGCAGACTTTGAAGAGGACATGGAACGCATGGCGAAGTTCGTGGAGAAGAACTTGCAGCTGCTGAAAGAATCCATTGACGTCATCAAACAGAGTAAGAAGCTGAGCAAGGAAAAGAGAGCTCAGGCAGAACGCCTGGGTATCACCACAGCTACCTCAGCCGAGAATGAACAAATGCTTTCAGATCTCAACGAGCTGAAAGCACAGTTCGAGGCCATCGGCAGTTTCCCGGAACTCATAGCCCAGGCGCAGATGTGGGACGGTGTGACACCACTTGACCCCGTGGGGCTGTACCTTGCCCGAAAAGAAGAAGAGCAACGCAGACGCGAAGAAGAGGGCAACATGGGCGCAGACGAGTACCTGGAAGGGCAAATCCGCGAGATTGTGGATGATGGAACGCCTGACTTATTCAGCGCCGAGATGAAAGGAATGTCACAGCCTGGGCACAATGAGAAAAACGTGACCATGGCCAGGAGTAAGGCCAGAGGCATTCTGCATGACCAGGGCAAGCCCAGCAGTTTTGCCATGACCAGCAAAGCCCTGAAACGCCTGAACGCCGACTATCTGGAGGCTGTACAGAGTGGCGACATGAGCAAGGCTGCACGTATGGTACGTGAGTATGCAGCCCTGAAAGGCTACACCACCGATGAAGAGTGGCGCATGATGCACCGGGCACCTGGTCCGGACGGGTACAAGACAGCAGAGGAACGAGTGGAGGCGTGCGCCGGTATATCTGTGCTGGATATGGCGGATGGATTCACTTACCTACCCGATGACTACTGGGAAAACGGCTGGATGTATTCTGACCTGGACGATGCCGCGCATCGGGAATCATACCACAAGATGCGGGAGGCATTGCAGGCTGCAAAGGCCTGGAGAGCCGGTAAACGCAAGAGTGAACCGCTGGTACGCATGTACAGAGCCATGCCCAAGGACGTCAAAGGGGATAACTTCATCAATGGCGACTGGCTGACGCCATCCCGCCTGTATGCGGTGATGCATGGGCAATCCAATGTGGACGGCGGCTACCGTATCGTGGAGCATGCTGTGCCCGTGAGCCAGGTGTACTTCAACGGTGACGACATCTGCGAGTGGGGATATGATGACGGGCACGAGAACGCCTATGCCAACACCCGCAACAACGTCAAGCGCATTGACCCGGTGATATATGAGGAGGACGGCAGTATACGCCCCCTGAGCAAGCGATTCAACCGCCGGGAAAGCCTGACGACTTACCTGGTAATAGGCAAGAATGCCAAGACCTGGAAAGAGTACGCCAAAAAGGCATTCCGAGGGCGTGATGACGGCAAGAAACGCGCTGAGCTGCATGACTACAGCTGGAGATTGACGCAGCCCTGGCGTGAGATGGGCATTGAACAGCCCGAGAAGAAACTGGCAGAGAAGCTGGAGGCATTCATCAGCACCATCACCCAGGAAGAGAGGGATGAGATGGAAAGCATTCTGACCATATCACGCCGCCGCCACATGTCACGCATGAGCCCGGTGTACAGTCTGAATGACGCCGAAGAGAAGCTGTTCACCGAGATTGTGAACAAGCACCGTGCAGCCGGTGGTGTGCTTCACCGAGCAGAAGCTGCCCTGGGTGTACATCTGCCAGACCACAGCTACGCCACATGGCTCAAGCCGCAGGCATTAGGGTATGAGCTGATTGCAAGCAGCATACTGAACCTGGAGGAGAATCAAGCCCTGAGAGCGAATGCCAGCATACAGTACATCGGCAAGTTGGGTGACATATTCGATGCGCCGGAGCTGTTTGCTGCCTATCCACAGTTGAAGAACATACGCGTGGAGCGACACAAGGCATGGCAGTACAGCGGATTCTATTCTGAGGCTGAGAATCTCATCGCCCTGCATGCGAACCTGGATGAGGCGGAGGTGCTGGAAGTGCTGCTGCATGAGGTACAGCATGCCGTCCAGGGCATTGAGGGATTCGCACGAGGTGGCAACCCGGAGTCTGCCAGATGGGAAGTCTACAAAAACAAGAGGGACGCTGTGCAGAATCTGGAGAATGCCAAGGAGACATTGAGATTCCTGACCGCCTGCGATAAGGCAAAGGGAGTAGCCGAGCAGATGCTGCGCTACCGCACGATGAGCAGGGACGAGTTCCTGAAGCAGCCGGTGAACGGGTCCATGGTGCCCACGCCCTGGGGAAATCTGCTGGACGGGGGTACGAACCGTGAAGCCAGCATTGACAAGCTGTGGACATCGGCCATGAAGCGCCTATACATGCAGCTGACGCAACTGACAGAGGAGCGAAACACGTATGATGGATATCTGCTGTTCATGATGCCACCGCTGCCCCGCCTAGAGGAGATTGTCATGGGTGAGGCCGAGGTGATGGAGCAGTACATCGAGCAGTTGAACCTGGTGCC